>JAIRKV010000006.1 GCA_031259935.1 Prevotellaceae bacterium
TGCGCGACTGCTAATGTCGGTCAAAACTGTTAATTTTTCATACATACAGCAAGGCGCAACAACCTTACCCGGATTTAAGGGAGAATCTAAATTTTTGGGAATGAGCACTTTCAACGGCAATCTGTCGCCGGGCTGGAAATTCATATTGGGCGACCAGTCGCTTGATTTTGTTGATGTAGCTCGACAAAATCACTGGCTTACAACAGACACAACTTTCTTCAACCCCTATCTTCTGTCGCAAACGCGAAGTTTCTCATATAACGCACGAGTAGAACCGATTAAAGATTTAAATATAGAAATTACAGGGCGACGTCAAAAAATGACAAGTCATGTACGTTACAGCGTTGTTGATGCCGGCGGACTTGGAACAGAAACAGGAAACTTCAACATTTCTGTAATATCAATAGGTTCGGCATTTGAAAACCCGACAGCAGAAAACAAGTACAAATCACAAGCTTTCGAGAAATTTTTGTCCGTACGCAAAGAAGTTGCATGGAACTTGGCAAACAACAGATTGAGACGGGCGAAAACTCTGCCCTACGACCCGGGAACAGGAGAATATCCTTCCGGATACAGCGAATTTTCACAGGAAGTTTTGATAAATTCATTCTTGTCGGCTTATGCAAATGTTTCAAATTCAAAATTCACCGATTTCATCAAAATACCTTTGCCCAACTGGAATATTCAGTATACAGGCTTGGCGCGTTTGAACAGTTTGAAAAAATATTTATTAAGCGCAACAATTATACATTCGTATAATTCAATATATTCGATAAATTCGTTTTCGTCGAACCAGTTCTACGATCAGGAAGAAGATGGACTGAGCTATGTTCGCAATACATTGAATGATGATTTTATCGCATATCGCGAAATGACAAATGTGTCGATACGCGAAACAATGAATCCTCTGTTTAAAATTGATTTGAGTTTCAAAAACATGCTGCTTACCAACTTTGAAATAAGCCGCACACGCACAGTATCGCTCAGCCTGTCGAATAATCAGATTACCGAAGCTCGCACTATGCAATACGTTTTTGGCGCAGGATACATGTTTCAGAATCTTCCGCAAGTATTTAATTTCGGAGCTTTGACAGGACGAAATCAGACATCAACATTGCGTTTGAAAGGCGATTTTTCGATTCGTGAAGATTTGAACATCATTCGCAAACTCGACCAGAACGACATATACAGCCAAATCGGCGATGGTCGCAAAGTTGTGTCATTTACCGCTACGGCAGATTATGCAATAGGCGATAAGGTAAATATACGCCTGTTTTTTGAACGTCAGTTGAACGAACCTTACGTATCGTCAATAGCAACAACAAACACATCTTTCGGATTCAGTCTGCGGTTTGTACTCGCACAATGAGAAGATTAATAATCAATTGCTCCTCGCAAGGACACATTTAAAGATTTTAAAATTTAAAGATTTAAAATTTAAGGAATAATATAGAGGTAAAACAGAAAAATAAAGCGTCCTTGCGAACTGCGAAGCAGGAAGCAAGGACATTTAACGATTTAAAGAACAAAAAAAATCATGTAAATTCATGTAATTCGTGGACTGACTTGATTTATGAAAAAACAGAAAAATAAAAGGTTATTGTAAACTGCGAAGCAGTGAAGCAAGCCTTATTCTGTTAATTTTGCAATAAATCATGTTCGCAGGAAATGGCTAATCGGAATTTACATGTTTTCAACTTTGATTATTGCTGTTTTAATTCGTTCAATTGCATCCATCAATTCATTTTCATTAATAATCAACGGAGGCGCAAAGCGAATAATGTGTTCGTGCGTTGGTTTTGCCAGCACGCCTTCATCGCGCATTGCAATACATACATCCCATGCTGTTTTTCTGTTTAAAGGTTTTATTATTACAGCATTCAGCAATCCTTTGCCTCGCACAAGTTCAATCATTTTAGACTTGAACGAGCATATTTCTCTGCGAAATATTTCACCCATTTTTTTTGCATTTTCTACGAGATTTTCGTCTTTGACAATTTGCAAAGCCTCGATAGCAACTTTGCATCCGAGAGGATTTCCGCCAAAAGTAGAACCGTGTTCTCCGGGTTTTATTGTAAGCATTATTTCATCGTTGGCAAGAGCGGCTGACACCGGAAAAACGCCGCCTGATATTGCTTTTCCGAGAATAAGAATATCAGGACGAACGGTTTCGTGGTCGCATGCAAGCATTTTTCCCGTGCGCCCAATGCCTGTTTGAACTTCATCGGCAATAAACAGAACATTATGCTGTTTGCACAAATCGTAACATTTTTTCAAATAACCATCATCAGGCACATAAACGCCTGCTTCGCCCTGAATTGGTTCGACCAAAAAAGCGGCTGTATTTTTTCCATAAATTTCAAGCGTTTTACGCAATTCGTCAACGCTGTTATATGCTATTTTTATAAATCCGGGCGTAAAAGGTCCGTAGTTTTTATATGAATCAGGATCGGTTGACATCGAAACAACGGTAATTGTACGACCGTGGAAATTTCCGCAGCAAACTATTATCAATGCCTGATTTTCGGCAATTCCTTTATTTACGTAACCCCAGCGGCGTGCAAGTTTCAGCGCTGTTTCGTCGGCTTCGGCGCCTGTGTTCATCGGTAATATTTTGTCGTATCCGAAATATTTGCAAATGTATTCTTCGTATTCGCCCAAAACATTGTTGTAGAAGGCGCGGGATGTCAATGTAAGTTTGTCGGCTTGCTTTTTTAAAATTTCTATTATTCTCGGATGACAATGTCCCTGATTTACTGCCGAATAAGCCGAAAGAAAATCATAATAGCGTTTTCCATCAACTCCCCATAAAAAAATTCCTTTTCCTTTTTCCAAAACCACAGGCAGCGGATGATAATTATGCGCTCCGTATTTTTCTTCACGTTCGATATAAAAATTTTCAGTCATATTTATATAATTTTTTATTTGTATTAATTAATTTTATTCACATTTCTTTTCAAAAAAAATTTCAGCCAGCATGCAGCGCAAACTTCCGCCTCCCGCTGTTTCGATGGTTTTAATATCCGAATGTAAAATACTATTGTAGTGTTCAATTTTTTTTATTTGTTCGAGATTTAACGATTCGTATGCCTGCGACGACATTGCTAAAAGATTTTCGCCATCGCTGTTTGAAATTTGCAACATGTTTCCTGCAAAATGTTGCATTTGCTCAACGCTTATTTCAATAATTTCTTTGTTTGTGGCAAACAGATTTTTTATGGTATTTTTCAATTCGCGGCGGTCTGTAATTGATTTTGTGCAAATTATCGCATATTTATCGGCAACGGATAACATAACGTTGGTATGATAAATTTCCCTGTCGGCAAACATTGCATTAAAGCAGCATTTTTTGAATTTAAGATTTTCGCAAAAGTCGTCGAGAATTTCTTCGCTGGTTCGTGGCGACAAACATGCGTAAGCGATTCTGTTTATTCTGTCCAAAACTATGCTTCCCGTGCCTTCGAGGAATTTGTTTTGCTGTTCGTAATGCGTAAAATCGAAAATATTTTTTACATCAAAACTGTTTTTCAGCATGTTGATAATATTGTCTTTGCGTTCCAATCTTCTGTTTTCGGCAAACATCGGATACAAACACAAACTGCCATCGCTGTGAGTTGAAAACCAGTTATTCGGAAAAATAGAATCGGGAAGTTGCGATTGCGGTTCATCGTCTACAACTATAGGATTTACTTTGGCCGCAATTAAAGTTTCTACAAGTCTGTCAAATTCTTCCAGAGCTTTTTTTTGTAATTCACGGTTTTTGGTTTTTGTCTGAAACGCATTATTTACTGCTGTTTGCGCATTAAATCCGAAATTTGTCGGTCGCACCAGCAGCAAGGTATTTGTTGATTGAGTTGTTGTCATTTTTTTAAAATTAAAAGTTTATACATTTATGCAAAGATATTATTAAATTGTCGGATTACAACACAAACGGATAAAAATTCCAATAAAATTTACAGAGAAAAGTTATTAATCATTGTCGAAATACAAATTTATTTACGCAGTTTGCAAATTATTCAGTGTCATTAATCCTTTAAAATTTTCATTTCACACTTTTTGCAATCGAATGAAACTCTTAGTTTTTGCTTATTATTCAGTAAAAATAAATCTTCGTTATGTCCGTGTTTGCACAGTCCCAATTCGTAACGAATACAGTATTTGTTGAACATTAAAACTTTATTTTCTGCTGAATTTTCGATTTCAAAAGCATTTTGTATTTTTTCGACTCCATGCCGTTTATAAAATGCAACCGACAGCGAATTTGCAATATTCGAAGTATAATCAAGATTAGTTTTATTTAAAGGAATATTGTTTTTCACAATTTTTGACTGTTTTCGACAATAATTTTTTTCCCGTTCAACAAGCAGCAGTTCAACAATTTTGCGTCTCCATTCGTTTATTGCAGATATTTTATAAAACAGTATTTGACTGCTGCAAATTTCCACATTAAAGGAAAAAATGCCGTCGGTTTTTGAAAGGTTTTTGATTATGCTGTTCATGGCTAATTCGGTATTTTGGGCAATATCGCCGATTTGCGAAATTTCGAGTATTGCCGAATTTTTATCTTCGTCTGTAGCCAGCAAAATTATTTTTTCTTCGGTGCTCGTAAATTTTATTGTCGCTTTAATTTTTCGAAATGCCGTTTTTTGTTTCATCGATTTTTCAAACAGTTGATTATAACTTCTGAATATTATGATTTCGGGTTTTAAATTTGCCATTGATACAGGAAAAATTTTTTCTCCGACAATCGTATTTATTCGCGTGCCGCAAAGGTTGCTGTATTTATCGAAAAAGCAAATGCCATCGCCGTTTTGCAAGAATTTTTCACTGTCGATAACAAAATAATTTTGAGCGGTATATTTTATTTTTCCGATTTCTTCTCCAATTGATTTTGCGGTATTTAACGATGCTGTTTTTTTACGGTTACCATCAATAAAATAATTTGTAAAACCGCGCGAAAACGACAAATTCACATTAGGCTCAAACATCAATGCTGTTGAGCCTGATGATGATTTTTCATAATCGGGATTTGTATTCAAAAATTCATCCAGACGCTTGCGATAGTACGCAACAGCATTTTTCACGTAACTTGCATCTTTAAGCCGTCCTTCTATTTTAAATGATGAAATTCCCGCTTTAATCAAATCATCCAAATGCACCGACAGATTCAAATCTTTCAACGAGAGCAAATGTTTGTTTTTTGCAATTATTTTTCCGCTTTTGTCCATCAAATCATAAGCAGAACGACAAGGTTGAGCGCAGCATCCGCGATTTGCGCTGCGTCCGGTAAGCGCACAACTTAAATAACACTGTCCGCTGTAACTTACACAAAGTGAGCCGTGAACAAAAAATTCCAAATCTACGGTTGTGTTTTTTGCTATTTCTGTAATCTGTTTTAACGACAGTTCGCGCGCCAGAATAATCCTTTCAAACCCGACATTCTCAAAAAATTTCACCTGTTCCGGTGTTTGACTGTTTGCCTGTGTTGATGCAAAAAGCGGAATTGGCGGCAAATCCATTTCGAGCAACGACATGTCTTGAATTATCAAAGCATCGCAGCCGGCATTGCAAACATCAACGGCAAGTTGTTGAGCCTGTTCAAGTTCGCTTTCATAAAAAACGGTATTTTCGGTTACATAAACTTTTGCATAATATCTATGTGCGTATTTCACCAGTTTTTCGATATTTTCAATAGAATTTGAGGCTGATTCTCTTGCTCCGAACCGACTTGCTCCAATGTAAACAGCATCGGCGCCGTGGTCGATTGCCATCTTTCCCAGTTCAAGATTTTTTGCAGGTGCAAGAAGTTCTAATTTTCGCATTTGCCGAATTAAGAAACCTCATAAAAATTATGAGGTTTCAATGAAAAAATTTAAATTAACAAATTTGAAAAATGATTTATTTACAAACAATTTTCATCTGTGCCTGCGCATTAGCGCTAAGTTTAGGATCATTTACTTTTTTATAATTTTGACAGGCTTTGGCATTGTTACCGCTTTGCTGATATGCAACAGCCAGATAATAATAAGCCTGTGCAGATTCTTTCAATGCAACGCATTTTTCCAATGCATCAACAGCATTTTTATACTGTTTAAGCTGCGAATAAGATACGCCGAGTATTAAATAAGCGCTTTCGCTTTCGGGATTATATTCGGTTGCCTGTTTCGATTTTTCAACAGCAGTTTTATACTCTTTTGCTTTTTGTGCAGTCTGCGCTTCTTTCAAATATGTTGCTGCTATATATTTATTTATTTTATCAATTGCTTCGTTATTGCCTGTTTTGGTAATAGTTTCAACTGCTTTGGCAAATTCTCCATTTTTGGCATAATTGTTAGCCTGAACAGAATATACCGCATTGATTTTGTCGCTTACGCTTTCTTTGGTAATTTCGGTATTTCCGTATTTTTCGGCTGCCGCAAGCGATTTATTAAAATATTCGACAGCGTCATCATATTTTCCTTCGCTTGCCAGCGAACCTGCAATAGCCGAATATGAAAACGGAATCATATTTTTGCAGTTTGTTTTTATTCCCTCAACGGTTTCGGCTGCATCTTCGTCAGTAATTGAAATTGCAGCGGCGCAGGCAGCTTCCAAATCGACTATAGCCTGTTGATAATTTTCTGCCTTGAATGCTTCACTTCCTTTGTTAAACTGTTCAATAACAGCGTTAATGTCTTGAGCTTTTGCTCCAAACGAGATTACCAGTGCAAATAATGGTAATAATAAAAATTTCACTTGTTTCATTTTTATACTTGTTTAATTAATTATATTTTAATTGCAATATTACAAATTTTATACCAAACTGCAAAACACATAATATGACTTCATTCCGTTTTTTGTACATAATATATTAATATTAAGATATTTATGTTGAAATAAAAATATTTTAAAAGTGAAAGAAATTTAAAAATATCTGTGATTTTCGGACTGAAAAATTATAAAAATCCTTGTATGTCTTTAACTGTAAATTAAACTTAGAAACTGCTTAAATTTAACAAAATTTACACATAAATAACTATCAATCAGAGTATTATCTGAAATTTATTTTGTAACTTTATGATTATTAATAATATAAACTATAAAACAATGAACAAAATAAATTATCCAACTAATCTGACTGAAAAACAGTACAAGATTATTGAAAATATTGAAACCTTTGCAAGGCAAAATTATTGATAAAATGTTAATGTTTAGGTGATTATAATTTGTTTATGTGGAATATTTCGTGTATCTTTGCATCATGTATAACAAAAAAAGAAAACAAATGGGCTTTAGTGACACTTATGTGGAAAAACGTGTTCGTAAGAATGTGTTTTTCAAGCACATCAATATACTTATTGATTGGTCGACGCTGGAAAAAGAAATTGATAAAATATATAAACGCGGCAAATCGGTGGATGGACGTCCGACGTATAAAGGCATACTGCTGTTCAAAATGCTTCTGTTTGGAATTTGGTACGGTTTAAGCGACGAACGTGTGGAAGAAATAGTAAATGACAGCCTGTCGGCAATGAGATTTTGCAATTTGAACGTTGAAGATGACGTTCCCGACCACAGCGTTTTGAGTCGTTTTCGAACAGAATTAGTCGCTCCTTAAAAAGCAGACAACACATTGATTGTTAATAACTTGTGGATAAAAAGATTTGTATAAAATTGCAGGAATTAGTAACTTTACAGCCAAAAAACAGAAAAATTATGTTAGGAAAATTGCAGGAAAAAAAGCAGCGGGAACTTTTTCGCACACGCCTTGAAGATCTGATCAATCCAAATCACGAGTTGGCATTGCTGTCGAAAGCCATTGACTGGAATTATTTTGATGAAGAATTTAAGAATTTGTATTC
>JAIRKV010000020.1 GCA_031259935.1 Prevotellaceae bacterium
AACACATTCTTACGAACACGTTTTTCCACATAAGTGTCACTAAAGCCCATTTGTTTTCTTTTTTTGTTATACATGACGCAAAGATACACGAAATTTTCCACATAAACAAATTATAATCAACTAAATATTAACATTTTATCAACATTTTTGCCTTGCAAAGGTTTCAAATATTTATAATAAATGATTTCACCACTTTTTAAGGAGCGGTTAATTTTTCACGCTGTCAGGCAAAAGTAAATGTTATTTGCTGTGTTCCAAAAAATATTTTTGCGATTTCAGCAAATTGCGCGATTGCAAAACAAGCGTTTTTGTTTCGTTCAGAATCGTCAGATACAGCATACCTGTTTTTGTTTTTGATTTGTTTACCTGCATGCGTTTAAATTCATCTTTGATTGCATCGGCAATTATTACAAACAGATTATCGCGCATTTCCAAAATCAAATCGATTTCGTTAAAGTTTTTTGAGCGAAGCATTTCGTTTATTTTTATATAGATTTTTTCGACTGTGTCGTTTATTTTCATTAAATCAACAACTTGCTCCTTGTTCAGTCCTTCGTGGCTGTTGTTTATATGATCGAAGCAAGGTCGCGTGATGTGTAATACTGCTTTTGTTATTTCCGACAGATAATCAACTATTTGCACATAAAAATATCCGGAATTAATTTCTGATGTCTGAAAATATTTTAATTTGGGCAAAATTTCATATTTGCGATGTCGCGATTGTTGAAACAGTTTGTTTGATTCTACAACCATTTCGTGCAAAACTTTTCGATTTTCCTTGAATGTTGCTACTAATGTTCTGTTATATATTTTTGTGATATGATTCAAAACAGTGCAAACTTCATTTATGCAGTCATCTAAAATATTATTTGCATTTTCGATATCTTCGGGCTTATCGTTTAATTCTTTTGCATAATTTTTCTTCCTGCTTTTTTTCGATATAAAATTATTGTGCACGAGCAAATAAAAACACGATAAACTGACGATTACAACGGCAATATTTCCGCCCCAAATCAGAAGACTTGCAACTGTAAAAGCAATTACAAATCCGCCGAAAGCGGTGATAAACCAGCCTGAAATAACTGTCATCACTCCTGTAATTCGATACACGGCGCTTTCGCGACCCCATGCGCGATCGGCAAGCGAACTTCCCATAGAAACCATGAATATTACATAAGTTGTAGAAAGTGGAAGTTTGAGCGCCGTTGCAGATGCTATAAGAATGGATGCCGCCGTAAGATTGACAGTTCCTCTTATTAAATCGTAAAATACGTTTCCCCGTTCTGCTTCGGGCAACTGTTCAAACCGATTTGCTATTTTTCTTTGTATCGATTTTGGAATTATTCTGCTGTATAAATTATTTATATTTAATGCAAAACGCACAAGGAAACGTGAAATTACCGTAGAACCGAACTTTTCGTTGCCTTCGTTTTGCGATGATAATTTCAGTTCGGTTTCGGCAACGTACATGGCTTTTTTTGAAAAAAACAATGTCAGTACCATTATTATGCCCGAAAGAAACAGAATAAAAAAGTTTGCATTTGCAGGTTTCATCAGGCTTTCCATTGTTATTTCGGAAGTTCCTGCATTTTGCGCTATATTGAACGAATCGATACCGGCAAGCGGAACGCCTATGAAATTAACGAGGTCGTTTCCGGCAAATGCCAGCGCAAGCGAAAATGTTCCGGCAAGGATTGTTATTTTCAAAATATTTATTTTCATTTTTTGAACAGTAAAAAGTACTGCGCTGCATATAGCCCATGCGCCGAGCAAAACCAGATAAATATTATTATTTACAAAGTTTGAAATATCAGCCGAAATCAATCCCGAACTTTTTAATCCTTTGAAAACAGCAAAATAAATAATTACCATAATTGATATTCCGCACCATATTGCGCCGTATTTGGCAAACATTTTATTGTAGCGAAACGAAAAAACAAGTCGCGAAAAATACATTATTATAATTCCGCCAATGAAAGCCACAACAACAGAAACAAGTATTGCCGAAATTATCAGCATTGCCCGTCCCGAATTGATAAACTGTGAAATGTCGGACAGCGACAGACCTGCGTCTCCGCTGATATGATGCAAGGCTACGGCAACGGCAGCGCCCAAAAGACCGAATACCATTGAAACTGTGGTAGATGTAGGCAATCCCAGCGAATTAAATACATTTAACAATATTACATCGCTAAGCATCATTCCCAGAAACAGCAGCATTATTTCGTTAAAAGTAAATTGAGCGGGATGAAAAACTCCGCTGCGCGCCACTTCCATCATTCCGCTCGATGTGAGCGTTCCAACCAGAATGCCTGCTGCGGCAATCAACAGAATTATTTTGCGCGAAGCCACTTTTGAGCCAAGCGCCGAATTTAAAAAATTAACCGCATCGTTTGTAACGCCGACAATTATGTCGGAAACTGCAAGTACAACAAGCGCTATGACTGTGAAAATATAAATGTCGCTCATTATTTTTTATTTTTGAATTACAATATGCTGCAAAATAAGTAACAGTATGTTACATGCGTATTACGTTTTTATTACAAAATAATTATATTGACTTAAAATCAAACAAATCATTTCTTTATATTAAAAACAAATTCCAGACCGCCGCTTTCGCTTGCTTTTGCAATGATTGTGCCTCCGTGAAAAATTATTGCATTTTTCACAATTGATAATCCCAAACCCGTACCTCCGAGTTTGCGGCTGCGACCTTTGTCAATTCTGTAAAAACGTTCGAAAATTCGCGACAGGTGTTTTTGTTCAACGCCGATTCCGTTGTCGGAAAATGAAAACGTATAATCTTTTTCGGTTTCTCCTGTTAGATTTATAAAAATATCGCGTCCGCCCGAATGTGTTATAGCATTGTCGGTCAAGTTTCTGAATATTGAATGTAACAAAGTCGGATTTCCCTGTACAATAATAGGTTTGTTGATGTTTGTGGTTATTCTCATGCGTTTGTCGGCGGGCAAAAGCGCAACATCGTTTATTATTTCCGCAATAATTTCGTTAATATCTACGCTTTGTTTTTCAATCAAAATGCTGTTTGCTTCGTCGATTCGGGTAAGAGTTGCAACATCTTTGAGCAGTTGTGAGAGGCGATTTGTTTGAGCGTAACTTTTTTTGATAAAATCAAACATTTGTTCTTTTGAAATATCAGGATTACAGATAATTGTTTCCAAATATCCGTGAATACTGCTTACTGGCGTTTTCAGTTCGTGATTTATATTTTGGGTAAGTTGTTTTTTTATGCGGTTTTTTTCTTTTTCATAAAGCAGAATTTCCTGTTTTTCCTTATCCAGATCAATTTTTGCCTGTTGCAGTCGCAAATACATTTGTACAATAAATCGCGATATTTCACCGAGTTCATCGGTATGAAAATTTTCGGTTTCATCAATAATTTCACCTTTTTCGGCGCTCAGTGCAAAATGTCGAAGGCGTTTGATGTTTTGTCCTAATTGCTGTGTAAATGTGTATGTTACGATACCGATAATGGCTGCAATAATAATCATAAACCATAAAAAATCTTTGTCAACTTTCAACAATTCCGTCAGCGAGATATTGTATGGAATGGCAGAACGTACGATATATCCGTTTATTTTTTTCGATGAATAGAAATAGTCGTTATTTGTTGTTTCCGAGTGTCGGCGAATGGTATAGGCTGTTCCGTTTTTCAGTGCGGTTTTCACTTCGGGACGGTTTGAATGGTTTGAAAAAGAAAAGTTATCCTGTTCGGTGTCAAAAATTACATTTCCAAGCGAATCGATAATCGTTAAGCGCAAATTTTCAAATTCGGATTTCTGCTTTTGTTCTACGAGCGAAACAAGTGAATCTTTGTCGGATATTATGTTTCCAATCTGTGTGTTGAAGATTTGCAGTTTATAGTTCAACTGTTCGGCTTTAAATATTTTTTCGCGATGATATTGAAAAATAAAGAAACACAGCAAAAAAAAGCAAAGCGACAGAAGCAGAAATATCAACAGTCGTTTATGAAACGACAGTTTAGTTTTTAAACCCGTAGCCATAACCTGTTCGCGTTATGATAAATTTGCCGTACTGTCCTATTTTTTTGCGCAAACGGGTTATATTAACATCTATGGTTCTGTCGAGTACAATTACATGGCGATCCCATACGCGATTTAATATTTCTTCACGCGAAAATATTCTTCCCGTATTTTGCAGGAAAAGTATAAGAATTTCCAATTCTTTTTTTGTCAGGTTAATATCTTTTTCATCCAGCGTACAGCATTTTTTTTCGACATCGATGCAAAGTGTTTCATATCGAATTTCTTTTGCTTCGGATGCTTGATTTTGTTTGGCTGTTCGCCGCAAAACGCTTTTCACGCGTGCAACAACTTCGCGTATTGAGAATGGTTTGGTTACGTAATCGTCAGCTCCGATATTTAATCCTGTTACGGTATCATCTTCACTTTCTTTTGCCGTACAAAAAATTATTGGAATATTTGCGGTTCGTTCGTCGTTTTTAATCATTTGAGCCATTTTCAAACCGCTTATTGCGCCCATCATTATGTCGAGAATTATTAATGAATATTTTTCCAAATCCATTTGCAATGCCTGTTCTGCACTATATGCCACATCTACACTGTAACCTTCGACTTCGAGATTGAATTGAAGAATTTCGCATAATGATTCTTCATCATCAACAACAAGAATATTATTTTTTTTCATTTCAATAAAAATAAAATTATTACAAATATAAGTTGAGTTTTCAATAATTTGTTTTGTTTGTTGAAGATTTAACATAAATGTAACAAAAAATCATGTTTTCAGACAACTGTTTTCAAGTTCGTGAAGAACGGCTGCATCGATAGAATGGACAAACTTTGCCGAACGGAATAAAACCGCGGCGGATGATTATTATTGATGCGATTTTTTATTTCAAAAG
The DNA here is from genome assembly GCA_031259935.1 of Prevotellaceae bacterium. GTDB lineage: Bacteria > Bacteroidota > Bacteroidia > Bacteroidales > UBA932 > JAIRKV01. Next base: position 4,907 of record JAIRKV010000020.1, read on the forward strand.
AAAATTCAAAATTTTCTGCATCAAATCAGATCTTTCGGGTTCTGTTTTTAACGCTTCAAAGGGAAATCCGAGTATGCAGGTTTTATAATTTTTGCCGCTGTATGCTATTCCTGCGCTGATATTGTTTTCGGAATAGCGTAAAATCGTGGCAGCCGCATTGTCGGCAGGTTCAATTCCATCGGGCGCTTCAACCACATAAGACTGCCGATTCAAAGTATTATGAAATTCGTAATTTCCGCATTTCGGCATCAATTCCGAAGCCGTTCCTTTTATTCGTCCATCGGTCGAAGCCATGCCTGTTCGCCATTTGTAGTGTAAAACATTTTGAGCAAAAGAAGTATCCTGTTCTATTATAACGCCCGAATCCCAAAGATCGGTTGCAACAAAAGCGCCGCTTACAAAAATATTGCCTCCCTGATTGCAATAGTCGCTTATTGCCGTTTGAAGTTTTTCGGAAAATGTTTTGAATTTTGGAATATCTTTTCCTGCGCCGATTTTGGTTTGGCGCTGTTTGCCAAGAATGATATCTGCTATTTTATATTTTTTCAAATCAACCTGTCCGTTTTCAACAGCCATGGCGCTGCACGAAACAAATGACAAATCATTTTTTTCGATAATCGCTTTTCCGTGAATTAAAGGGTAATCAAAAGAATTTCCTGCTATGATTTCGGTTTCGTAATTTGCATGACTTGCGCCAAATCCGGGCGAATCGTCATCCGACCATTCAATATCGCGTCGATACTCGTATTGACTTCCGATATAACTTATGTCAACTTTATCGGGAACGCCGTGGTCAAATCTATCGACAAAACCGCCAATTACAGTATCAACCTGAAAACTTGCGGGTGCGCTCAATCTGTCGAAAGCATTGACAACCATCACTGTTTGCTTTTCGTTTGGAGATTTATATACCGATAAAATTTCGGAATGAAAACTTTCGCCTCCATCGTTCACCGCCGCTATTTTGAAACTGTACATTTTTCCCGAAATAATATCTACCGTACATGATTCGCCATCGGTTGGTATGCCGCTGTCAAAATCGCCATTGTCGATTCTGGTGTAGATTAAATACTGTGACGGTTTTGCTGTTGGTTCGCATTTGTCTTCAACAGGTTTCCATTTCAGTTCAACTTCGCTGTCATTCACAAATTCGGCGCTGAACTGCTCGACCGGCAATGGCTGCACAACATATTCATAATCATTTTGGCTGGCTATAAATTTTAACATTCCTTTGTATATTGCGCGACTTACGACAAAGCGAAAACGGGGATCAAGTCCGTAGCGCATGTCTGCAAGATTTTGATGTGACAGCAATTCGAGCAACATTGCGGGAACTTCGGGAATGCGTGCTTCGCTGTACGATCTGTTCCACATTCCGCGTCGTGTCCATGTTGTGTCGTTGAACGTATTGCGAACATCGTTTACTATATCCGTCATTATTAAATCCGTCAAATCGCGCGAAGCGTAACGCGAAATTCCGTTTTTGAATTTTTCGTCATTATGTTTTGTCATAAAAATTCCGAGTGTACCGATAATTGAGTCGTTTTTTGTTGTACCTGCGTCGCTGTGAAAGGCAAAAGACAAATCGACGGGAATATTCAATCCTTTTTCCTGTTCCATAACAGACGAACCGCCTGCAATGTAATTAACCCAATTTCCGCGCGAACTGTAATCGTCAACATAATCGTTTTTATTTTCACTGCGGTTGTAAATCGAATCGGGAATTCCCGCCCACTGCATCCAGTATCGCGCTCCTTCCGTGAAACGCGGATAACCGCTTGTTTCGTATTCGTAATCAATAGCGGGAATTATTTTTGTTGTATCCGATTTTTTTTCCGAACTTTTTGTATTCGAGATTTCCAGTCCTTCGGGATTCGGACGGCGCGCCATGTTTCCCATTCCTCCGCCGAATTTTACTGCATCTGCCGTGATAATTTTATTTCTTTTTTTTGCTACATTCGACAAACGCACGCCGAAATTATCATTACAGCCTCTGTCAAAAGCAAATGTTCCAAGATAAATCCATGTTCCGCCGCCCATTGTTTGATTTACGGCAAACTTTGTTGCGCCGCCTTTGTGAAAAACGGTATATGTTGCATTATCGCTGCTGTTTTTCAAAGTTTTATATGAAACGTATACAGCATAATATCCATCTTCGGGAATATTGGGAATCCATTCCGCATAACTTTCATCGTCGTCATCTTTCACGGTTTCGATTTGTCTGTATGTTCCCATTCTGAAAGGATTTTCATTTTCGGTATAAAACTCCTTGACATGCGCAAATCCGGAATCGACAGGCGTATACCACACTGCTTTATTGTTTTTTTCGATATATTGCGACGAAAAACTGCTGCCATCGTTATCAACAATCACTTCATTTATCTGTATATCACGCTCACGCGGAAGCAAAACATTTGCTCCAGCATTTTCGAGCATCGGCACTAAATAAGGCAGCACAAAACTTTGAGTAAACAAATCTTCAACAGTTTGAAATATTCGCGAACGCTGCCATTCCCAGCGGGCAAGTTTTTGTTCGTAATACCATCCATGACTTTGCCACATCGCAATATGACGGTTTTGCAAACCTGAAGATATTTTATACGGTTTTGATATATTTACAACTAACTGTTCGTCTGCTTTGCGTTTGAATTTTCTGGCTTTTTCAATATTTTTGCTGCGATAAAAGTTAGGAATCAGGTCGTCTATGCTCATTCCGTTTGTACGAATAATAAATTTATATTTCTGCTGTTTTTCTGTAAATAACGGTTTTACCGCATTATACATTTCTTCGGTATTGTCGGGACGAAACGGCACATACGAAAGCGATTCCGAAGCATTGATAACAATCTGTCCGGATTTGTCATCAATAGTTATTTTACGTATTTGTAAATTTTCGACATCGATATATTTTTTAGAAATTGCAACAAGTTTTTCACCTGTTTTTATTTGCAGCGAGTCTGTTTGTGCCTTAATATCAACAGACACAAAGAACATTGCACAAACCAAAGATGCTTTAATAAACGTACTTCGCATAATTATAAATTTAAAATGATGGCAAATTTAGATGAAATTCATCAATTATGAGCAAAATCGAAATTTCAGACAAATGAAAAAAAGGATAAAATTCTCCTCTCATTTTGTGGTTTTATTTTTCTAACTATTTTTGTACGAAATTTTAAAATATTTTATGAGATGGAAAAGATTTACATTAAGTACGAGAGCACAGGTATCAAAACATTGAAATGGACAGGAAAGATAATTTTATGTTTAGGCTCGATTCTACAATAATCGCTCTTGCAGATTGCTATAAAGATAATCAATTTCATGCTGACGAGTTAGTTTGGGTTTTTATGATTTTTGTGTTTACAATGTTTATTTACAGTATTTGCATGGTGATTGCAAATATTGCTAAAAATTGTATTATCAAAAGAGAAATATTGAAAATACTCCTGAAAGAAAAGGGCATAGATGAAATAAAAATAGAAGAGTCTTTTTAATATTTTTTACAAGCGTTGCAGAAAATAATTTATTCGCTAATAAATGAAAAACAAAAAAATAATATTGTATGGATATTTTCGTAATCTTCTTGATAGTCTTTATAATATGCATGATTCTTGAATGCATTAGCAGATATTTGGATAAATAATCGCTCCTTAAAAATAAAAAAATCAACAATAATACAACATTATTTCTGTTAGTTTTGCTTTGACATAAAAGCAAGCAGAGCGTCATTGCGAAGCGAAGCGAAGCAATCCAGAAAAATCAACAGTGAAAAAATGCAACGCTGAAACACAAAAAACCTTATTTCCACCTTATTCCAAATAACAAAACAATCTTAGTAGAAAAAGATAACACACACCTCAACCTTATTATCTTATTTTCTTTTGTTTCCTGCATCCCTGCGGGATGCATCGCTCGGTAGAATTTCAACACAAGCAAAGGTTGCGTGCGGAGCAGCGATGGTTTTTCAAGTCATTTGCGGTAACCCGCACGTGATGAATAAAGAGATGCCGTTTTTACCGAGCGATGCATTCCTAACAGAATGCGAATAAGCAAATCAGGGAGCGCAGCGATTTAATAATTTAAAGAATTAAAATGAAAATAAGCACGTCATTGCGAGGAATGAAATGACGAAGCAATCCAGACTTGTGTACTATTTTCTTTCTGGATTGCTTCGGGCTGACGCCTTCGCAATGACGAACACAAAGAAGAAAAAACCTGTTCCTGTTTTGCCGACTTTTATCTTGTATGTATGTAAAACACGGTATTTTTATTCAATAATTTACATTTATAAATGTTTATAATAA
>JAIRKV010000021.1 GCA_031259935.1 Prevotellaceae bacterium
ACACATTCTTACGAACACGTTTTTCCACATAAGTGTCACTAAAGCCCATTTGTTTTCTTTTTTTATTGTACATGATGCAAAGATACACGAAATATTTCACATAAACAAATTATAATCAACTAAATATTAACATTTTATCAACAATTTCGCCTTGCAAAGGTTTCATTTTATCATTGCGATTTTTTTTATTCGTGAGGAGTGACTGAATAAATTATTTTTTGTGATAAATATTTAACTGTCGGGCAAATTTACTGCAAATGTCAATACCCCACAAATAGGAGTTTTTTAGTTTTATTGTAAAAAATCCCACAAATGGGGTATTGTCGAAAATAAAAAAGTAATATTTTTGTATTCTTAAATTAATGCTTTTAAAAATTTGCTAATATAAAAACAATGAAAAAGATAATACTGATTTGCCTTGCGGCGCTGTTTGTCTGCAACATGAAAGCACAAACGACAAACGCAGATTCGTTAATAAACGTTCTGGAAACTCAAAAATTGACCGGTTCCGAAAAAATTGCAATATACAGGAAATTATGTGTGTTTTTTGCCAATTCAGATTTAAGCAAGTTACTTGAATATTCAAAAAAAGGAATAATTATTGCTGAAAAAGAGAAGGATATAAACAGTTTGTCATTATTTAATGAATTGACAGGTTTTTATTATGAAGCCAATTTTAAAAATGATTCTGCCGTTATTTATTATGACAAAGCTCTGGCTTTAGCCGTAGAAAATAAAGACAGCGAACGAGAAAGCCAACTGTATTTAAGTTTTGGCGCTTTCTATTTACAACAAAAACAAAATGTTTTAGCTTTGGATTATTTTATGAAGGCATTACATATATGTGAGAATTTGGAAAATAAAGCCACAGTCATATATGCTTTAGGCAATATTGGGGTAATTCATGTAAATATGAAAAATTATGACAAGGCTATTTATTACTTTGAACAGGCTTTATCTATTGCAGAACAAAAACAATATCTCAAATCAATGATTAATCCCAGTTATTATTTGGGCATCATTTACAGAGAAAAAAAAGAATTTGACAAAGCTCTGGAATATGCTGAAACTGCTCTTGATATCAGCATGTCGCTAAATCTGAAATCAAGAGAATCTGCAGTGCTTCAGTTAATGGCTCAAATTTATTTCATGAAAGATAATCCCGATTACGAACTGTCAATGCAATATGCTACAAAAAGCTTAACAATAGCAGAAGAATACGGTTATTCAATGATGATTTCAGCAGCATTAAATGTTATATCCAGCATTTATAGAGAACAAAAAAAGTGGGAATTATGCGAAAAATGGGCATGTAAAGCATGGGAAATTGATTCGATAGATATTGGCAATAATCTTGAAAATAATATGTTTTCCAATATAGTATTGGCTAATATTCATCTCGGAAATAAAGAAAAAGCCGAAATGTTTTTCAATAAGTTTTATGATGCCATGTTGAAGCAGAATGACAAAAATTTCCATAATTCTTTAGCCGAAATAGAAGTGAAATACGAAACCGAAAAGAAAGAACTGCGCATCGGTGCCTTGGAAAAAGAAAAAACACTTTACGCATGGATTATCATAATAAGTATTGTTGCCGCGCTGCTTGCTTTCGGAATACTTTTTTTTCGGCACAAACTTAACGTACAGAAACGCCGACAGGCAGAACAGCAAATCAGGCAGTTCGAGCAGGAAAAACAGATTGTTGCCGCACAGGCGCTCATCGACGGCGAAGCAGCCGAACGCTCGCGCCTTGCCCGCGACCTGCACGACGGCTTGGGAGGAATGCTGTCGGTAGTAAAATTAAATCTTAAAGACATGAAAGGATATTCAATTTTAGACAATCCGGATGTTGACCGTTTCAACAAGGCAATGGACATGCTCGACCGTTCGATAACCGAACTGCGACGCGTGGCACACCACATAATGCCCGAATCGCTGATGCGCTACGGCTTGAAAGTTTCGCTCGACGATTTTTGCCGGGCAATACCCGGCGCCGGTTTCCGGTTTTTCGGCGATGATACCGATTTGGACAATCGCCTGAAAACGCTGATATATCGCTGCGCATACGAACTGGTGAACAATGCCGTAAAACACGCCAACGCAGCAAATATCAACGTTCAGTTGATGATAGAAAACGGCTTGATTTCGCTGTCGGTACACGATAACGGCACAGGCTTCGACCCCGAAAAAATAACAGAAGGCTCGGGACTCGAAAACGTTCGCATCCGAGTTGCAAGCTACAAAGGAAAAATGAACATATATTCGTCGCCCGGCAAAGGCACGGAAGTAAGCATAGAAATAGAACCATCATGATAACAGTACACATAACAGACGACCACAAAATGCTGATTGAAGGACTCATCCTGTCGATCAACGAATCGAATGTTGCAAAAGTTACAGGAACATCTTCATCACTGGCGCAATGCAGAACGGCACTTGACACGGAAATTACCGATGTGCTTTTGCTTGATATTAATTTGCCCGACGGAAGCGGAGTAGATTTCTGCTCGGAAGTAAAACAAAAATATCCCGATTTGAAAGTACTGATACTGACTACTCACAATGAATATTCCATTGCCAAACGCGTAATGCACAACGGAGCATCAGGATATATTTTGAAAAACGCTCTGTCGGAAGAAGTAATTACAGGCATCGAAACCGTTATGAGCGGTCAAATATTTCTGTGCGACGAAATTGACGTTTTGATAAAAAAACGCAACGAAAATCCGATATGGCTTACCGTTCGCGAACAGGACCTTTTACGGCTAATAATAGATGGTTATACCAATCAGGAAATTGCCGACAAAATGTATCTAAGCGTAGAAACAATAAAAACATACCGCAAAAATTTACTTCTCAAACTTGGCGCAAGAAATTCGATGGTTATGGTAAAAATGGCGTTCGAGCAAAAATTAGTTTGATATTTTAATAAGCTGCTCCTTACAAATAAAAAATCAGCAATAATACGACATTATTTCTGTCGGTTCTGTTTTGACACAAAAGCAGGCAGCACGTCATTGCGAGGAATGAAATGACGTGCTTTAAATCTTTAAAATCATTAAATGTCATTCTAAATGATTTCAGCGCTTTTTAAGGAGCGAGTATTTCGGAATTATGATATTAGGTTTCGTTTGGTATAAAATACTGAACAGGCTTTTTAGTCATTGATTTTCATTTGAAAATTGTTTTCAAAATATTGGCAGTATTTGTTTATTCCGCAATCGTAACAGTGAGGCGAACGTGCGGTGCAAACATATCTGCCGTGTAAAATAAGCCAGTGATGAGATACGGCGCGAAGTTTTTCGGGAATATTTTTTTCCAACTTTTTTTCAACTTTTTCCGGCGTTTTATCCGATTCATCTGCCAAGCCTGTGCGATGCGATACTCTGAAAACATGAGTATCTACGGCAATTACCGGTTTGCCGTAAACTATTGATGCCACAACATTTGCCGTTTTTATACCGACTCCGGGCAATTTTTGCAAATCGGAAACATTGTCGGGAACCGTACCTCCAAAGTCATTTTCAAGCATTTGCGCCATTGCTGTCAAATGTTTGGTTTTACTGTTAGGATACGATATCGAGCGAATCAGTTCAAAAACATCTTCGCTGTTTGCTTTTGCCAGCAGTTTTGAATTTGGATATTTTTTGAAAAAATCGGGAGTTACAATATTCACTCTAATGTCGGTACATTGAGCAGATAATATCACTGCAACCAGCAATTCATAAGGATTTCCGTAATGTAATTCCGATTCGGCAACAGACATGTTTTTTTGAAACCAGTCTATTATTTTTTCGTATCGTTCTTTACGTTTCATCTGTTTTTT
>JAIRKV010000022.1 GCA_031259935.1 Prevotellaceae bacterium
AACACATTCTTACGAACACGTTTTTCCACATAAGTGTCACTAAAGCCCATTTGTTTTCTTTTTTTATTGTACATGACACAAAGATACATGAAATTTTCCACATAAACAAATTATAATCAACTAAATATTAACATTTTATCAACATTTTTGCCTTGCAAAGGTTTCAAAACAAATGGTTTCAATGTTTTTAAGGAGCGACCATGTACGTAAAACACAGTATTTTTATCCGTCAATTTGCATTTATAATAAATGATTTCACCACTTATTAAGGAGTAATTATTTGAGAATCTTTAACGGCTCTCCGAGAACCTGAAACAGTAAAACGAATGTATTACATATAAATCAAAAACTACAAAAGAGGTGAAAATAAGCGTGCTATGCTGCACGAAAGGTTTTTACCGAACGAACGACGATTCCACATTCGCAGCGTTACCTGCGAACTTTTGCTGCAATCGTATTTGAACTGATTTTCGAGATTCAATGCTATTGTCTTGTCATAAACGATAGCAGTTATTTCAAAATTGTATTCAAAACTGCGTGTGTCCATATTGACTGAGCCTATCGAAGAAAATTCGCCATCGATGCTGATTGTTTTGGCGTGATTAAATGCTCGTTTGCTGTAAAGATAAACTTTGACGCCGGCTTCGAGCAAATCCTGTACGTAAGCAAGCGTTGCCCAGTATACTATTTTGGAATCCGATTTTCCGGGTAAAATAATACGGACATCGACGCCGCTCAGCGCTGCAACTTTTATTGCAGTCAATACGCTTTCGTTGGGCATAAAATACGGCGATGTTATGTATATATTTTTCTTTGCAGACGATATTGCATAAAAATATGTTTGCATTATGCTTGCCCAGTCGCTGTCGGGACCTGATGCCGCTATTTGAATGTTACATTTTTCGTCGATTACCGATTTTGGAAAATAGCGTTCATGGTCAATAAAAATTTGTTGTTTGCTGACAAAAAACCAGTCGACCAGAAAAATCAATTGAAGCACTTTCACGGCTTCGCCTTTGATTTGCATGTGAGTATCGCGCCACCATTGAAAATATTCATTTCCGTAAACATAACGGTCGGCAATATTCATACCGCCTACAAAGCCTGTTTTGCCATCAACTACAACGATTTTGCGATGATTGCGGAAGTTGCTTTTGTTTGTAAGTTGATGAAAGCGAACTTTGCCGAATGCAAACATCTCTATGCCGTTTTTTGTAAATGTTTTTACATCTTTCTTTTTCAGCGCCCAGCTCCCAAAATCATCGTATATTATACGCACTGCGACTCCTTCTTTTGCTTTTTGAATCAATATATTGCGAATTTCGTCGTAAACTTTTCCGCGTTCTATAATGTAAAATTGAAAATGTATAGAATCTTTTGCATCGAGCAGCGCCTGTTTCAGCGCCGCTATCATACTTTCACCATCGTAATACAAACGTACGCTGTTGTATTCGGTAAGTATCGATTTGCTGTTGTTGAGCAATAATGCTATTGTGTTTTTATAATTGTTCAGTTCCGATTTGGAATCAAAAAGTTTGTTCCGTTTCAACAATCCCGCTTGCAGCGAACTGATATTACTGATATTGTCGATAAATTTAATATCGCTCATCGCTTTTCGTCCAAACAGTTTTTTCTTTCGATAATTTTGTCCGAAGAAAAAATAAAGTATCAACCCGACAAGAGGCAACATAAACAGTAAAATCAACCACGATACCGTTTTCACCGAATCCTTGTGTTTATATATTATATATATGGCAATGCAAAATGCAATTAATGAATATATTACCAATAAAACAGAAAGTATATTATCGAATACAGGAATTATCATTCTGGTTTAATATTTGATGTCAATAACAAAATTTTTGTTTTCATTTTTTGATTATATTATTTTTTTAAGTATATCCGTCAAACGCTGTGGCGGACGGCAAGGACGGTTTGTTGCCATATTCGTAAACGATAAAACGGTCTCGCCCGTATTTATCAAATCTCCATGCTGATTGAATATTTCGTAGAAAAAATACATTTTTGCAGCAGGTAAATTTTTCAATATAACACGTATTGCAAGATCATCTTCGTAGTAAGCCGGTTTAATGTATTTGCTTGATACGGAAATTACAGGCATCATTATGCCTTCTTTTTCCATTGTTCCATACGAAAATCCCAGATGTATCATCATTTCCGTGCGTGCATATTCGTAATAACGCACATAGTTGGAATGATGAACTACTCCCATTTTGTCGGTTTCGTAATACCTTACACGTAATTTTGAATCAAACGAATACATAAATCAACTTTAATCATATTCCGCAAAATTAATAAATTTAATGAAAACGAAGAATTATCCGCTGATATTTTTACTGTTTTGTTATTTCATCTGACAAATGCAACTTTAACTGATAAAAAACGCTTTCGAAAGTTGAATTATTATTCAATTTCACCAAAGTTTTATTTTTTATGATAAAAATCTATCGAATTTTAATGTGCCGTATAGCCGCCATCAACAACAAATTGCGAACCCGAAACAAACGATGCACGGTCGGAAAGCAGGAATGCAACAGCATCTGCAACTTCTTCGGATGTGCCGAAACGTCTTTGTGCGTGTTGTGAAGCCAAATAATCTTTTGTTTCTTTAGACATTTTGTCGAGCAGTGGCGTATCAATATAACCCGGATGTACTGAATTTATACGGATTCCCTTGTCGGCATAACCAAGCGCAGCGGCTTTTGTTAATCCTGTAACGCCATGTTTTGCAGTAACATAACCAACTGCAGTTGCTTCGCCCACAAGTCCGAGAATCGATGCGGTATTTACGATAGCGCCGCCGCCTGCTCGGAGAATTGCCGGAATTTGTGCATGCATTCCATAGAAAACAGCGTTCAAATTCACTTCAATCACTTTTTTATAACCTTCAATGTCGATGTCGGCAAGCAAGCCCGAAGGACCGCCAATTCCTGCATTATTGAACGCCAGATGCAGCGCACCGAATTCTTTTTCAGCAAAGGCAACTATAGCCTCATTTGCTTTGGGGTCGGTAACATCAGCTGCAAATGCTTTGGCAATTCCGCCTGCGTTCACAATTTCGTCGGCAACAGCCTGCGCTTTTTCTCTGTTAATATCAACCACCACTACCGAAGCGCCCTGTCGGGCAAGTTTTGCAGCAGTTACCTGTCCTATACCGGATGCTGCGCCTGTAACGATAACGACTTTTCCTTCAAATCGTTTGTTGTAATTTACGTAAGTTTTTCCCATAATATGAATATTTAGTAAATATAATTTTATTTACAAATGTAAGGCTTATTTTAAAAGAACTATTCATCTGCTTAATCAAATTTAATTATGTGGTTATAAGGATTTTCTATAAGATAATTTTCACACTCGGCAAACGGAACGGAAAAAATTAATATTCAACAGAATAAGTATTGTTTATTTTTATCTGTATTTGTAATAAAGTTTCAGTATAAGCAAAAAATATTTTTACTGTTGAATTTTTTTTAATATTTTTGTAAAAAAATCAAATTTGTAATTATTACAATTATATATGACAATACAGACAAATGCAATAGACAGATTACATGAATTCGGCATAAAACTTTCGTTACAGCGTATAGCCGTGATGAATTATCTGCTAAATAATTATACGCATCCTGCGGCAGATACTGTATTTAATGGTTTATACCGTTCGATTCCGACTTTATCGAAAACTACTGTTTACAATGCATTGAAATTATTTGTAAAACATGGCGCTGTAATCGAAATAACTATTGATGACAAAAATGTGAGATATGATGCTGATATTATGCAACATGCACATTTTCAATGTAAAACTTGCAATTGCATATATGATGTTCCAATTAAAAAGTCGAAACTGATGATGATAAAAAAAACGGGCAATCTGAAAATAACAGAAAGCCATCTTTATTATAAAGGATATTGCGAGAAATGCAATAAAAACTCATTAAATAATATTTTATAAACTCTTAAATTTTTACAAAAATGAAAAAAAAATGGATTTGTACCGTGTGCGGTTATGTACACGAAGGAGATGAAGCTCCCGAGCGTTGCCCTCAATGCAAGCAACCAAAAGAAAAATTCAAAGAAATGGTCGAAAGTCAAGGCGCATTGCAATTTGCCGATGAGCATGTAACAGGCATTGCAAAAGGTGTTGATCCTGTTATTTGGGAAGGATTGCAGGCTCATTTTATGGGCGAAGCCACCGAAGTAGGAATGTATTTGGCAATGAGTCGCCAAGCCGACCGCGAAGGCTATCCTGAAATTGCAGAAGCATTCAAACGCTATGCATTCGAAGAAGCCGAACATTGCGCTAAATTTGCGGAATTACTTGGCGAAGTTGTTTGGGATACGGAAACAAATCTCAAAAAACGTATGGAAGCCGAAGCCGGCGCTTGCGCCGACAAAAAACGTATTGCTACTTTGGCAAAACAGCAAAATCTGGATGCAATACACGATACCGTGCACGAAATGTGTAAAGACGAAGCTCGGCATGGAAAAGGATTTGAAGGGCTGTATAATCGTTATTTCAAAAAATAAACCTTTCGGATACAAAATTGTAATAAACATCAAGGTTGCAAAGCATTTTGCAGCCTTAGTTTTTTATGTCAGTCTGTTTTATCGATTGGCATAAGTCCATGCGGTATAAAAAACAAGCAATGTTCTGCTGCGAAGCGTTGAATAAGATATTTTATCAGGAATATCATTTTGCGAATGAACATCGGCATTTATTCCGCCGGTATAAAATGCAACAGGAACTTTGTCTGTGAAATTGTAATGATCGGATGTGGGATAAAATAAATCAAAAATCTGCCTGTTTTTATAGAAATCATATTCTATTGTCAAGTGAGTGTGAATTGAATTTATGCTGTCGCTTATTTGCGATAAAAACTGATGCTGACTGTCATTTTTAATCAAAAAAACATAATTGGTTTCATTCTTTTTAAGTCCGCAGTCATCGCGTCCAAGCATGTCCATATTAAGCAGTATTTGAATTTTTTCGACAGGTTTGACAGGATATTTTGAATATATTTTTGAACCTGTCATTTCGTGTTTTCCCGCATCAAAAGCGATGAAAATTACCGAACGTTTTGGACGCACATTATTATTTGCTGCGGCAGCAAATGCTTCGGCAATTTCGACGAGAGCGGCAACGCCGGTAGCATTGTCGTCGGCACTTGGAAACAACATGTCGTTTACCTTTCCAAGACCATCATAATGACAGGTAATTATTACGCTTTCGTCAGGATATAAATATCCTTCTACCAATCCTATCAGGTTTATTCCATATTTTTCGCCATCTTTAAAAAACTGTTCATACCAGTTATTGTTTAATTTTGAAATACCGCGTTTTTCAAATTCGGATTTAATGTATTCCATCGCTTTTGTATTGCCATCAGCGCCAAATCGTCTGCCTTCAAATTCAGGCGAGCAAAGTGTTTTTACAATTTCTTCCAAATCGTTTTTATTTATTTTACCTGCATATTTTTCGGCATCCGAAACCTGATTATAAACTTTTTGCGAAATATTTCCTGCTTGCGCAAACATAAAAGATTGCGAAAACATCAAAATTCCTGTAAGTAATATTACTAATTTCATTATTTATAATTTTGGCGGCAAAGGTAATATAAATTCAGCAGCAGTATTATATTGTCAGTGAAAATAAGAATGAATACAAAAATACGGAACGCTTACGGTTATTGTACTTTTCCTCTATAAATTTTACAAAACAATTTTTATCCGTTTGTGTGTAATTGAATATTTTATGCTAACTTTGCGCTACTACATTTTCAGGAAAACAGCAAACAATGGCGCAAACAAACATTCAGGAAGAAGAAATAAAAAACACAGTCGCAGAGCGATTTTTCTCAAAATTTGACTGTACAAAGATTCTCGGTAAAATCGACTTTGCCGTACGGTTGAAGCGTCCGCAGAATGCCATCGATTTCAACGACGAGTATCTTCTTTGGGCTGAAGCCAAACAGAAATCTGCCGACATCATTGCAATGCTTGCGCAACTTGTGCTGACAGTCGGCAAAGCGCGGACTTTCGACGAAATTCTGCCGCCGCCTTTTTT
>JAIRKV010000043.1 GCA_031259935.1 Prevotellaceae bacterium
GGTTTCACTTGAAAATATCAATTTTAACATTTGTATTAAAAAATCACATTATCATCATTAATGTTCTGCAAAATTACAAAAATATTTTAATTCAGAACAAATAAAATTAAATTTATTCGTTTTTTTTATTACAAATATTGTGTAAATCAAATATAACCGCATTTTAATTCTAATACCAAAATGGTATCAAAACAACCTGAAATGTAAAAATATTTGATTGATAATAAATTTATACAAATTGCATTTTCATAGCAGTTTGGTATAAAAAACAGAATCGTTCCTCTGCGCATGATGCTGTCAAGCCAAAGGAACGACTGTTGAATGCCATAAAAAACTTGTTGTTTATTTGAAATTTACAGTTCCGTAATGTGCCGAAATTTTTACTTCCGCTTTGGGGTTTTCCGACTTTCCGGCAGTGCCGATTATGGTATTTTTTGCTTTTGACACAGTTACATTATTAAATTTAATTTTGCCTGCATCAATATCTCCGTAATCGCCGACCGAAATGTTTGCTTTGAAATTATGCTGTTCGGTCAGCCCGAGTCTGAAATCTGAATATAATCCGTTATCTGCTATGATTTTTGAAAAATTTTTATCGATATTCTTTATTGTCAAATCGCTGTATTTAAAATCAGATGCTACAAAACTGTTGTTTAATTTGTCGATTATTATATCCGTATAAAGCGTTGTTACAGTGAAGTCGTTTATTGTTTTTATGTTAAACGCATCGTATCGAGAGGTGCCTGTGATTGATGAAATTTCTCCGAATTTGAATTTTGTATAAAGACTTTTCAGTCGCAAATCTTTACACGTTTCTATTTCCACACTGGCATAGCCTATGTCGATATTTGCATCCGAAACGGAATTTGATTTGAAATCGGCATAAAGCGATTTGAATTTCAAGTTGCTGCATTTGCCTATTGCAACGTTTGCATATTTTACGTCAAGAGTTGTATTTGCCGTAGCATCGGCTTTAATGTCGCTGTAAAGCGAAACTATTTCAGTATCGCCGCAGGTACTGAATTTCACATCGCCGTATTTTGTATCGATGCCGGCTTTGGATATTGTTGTTGCGGTCAGGTTGCCGTATAATAAAACAGCGGTGAGTTTATTACATTTTTCAAACTTTACATCTCCGTATTTTGCATTAATTTTTGCGTCTTCAATGATATTTGCCTTGATGTCGCCGTAAAGTATTTCTACGGTCAATGGCTTGTGCGTATCGTTGAGCGCAAGGTTTCCGTATCTGATATTGAAATCCATTGTGGCGCTGCGTGGAACCACAACCACGTAATCTATCGACACTCCGCAATTTTGACACGACATATTGTTTGGAAGTTTTGTTTTTGCCGTAACATGATTGTTGTTCGATGTAAAATCTACACTTACTTTTTCGGCATAGTTTCTTGCATCTTCTGCATTTTTGCCTGTGCCTTTAATTTCTATTTTGAAAACAATTCTGTTTTCGTTGCCTTCTACAATATTTACGTTTCCAAAAATATTGGATATCGACAGTTTTGCATCTGCCTTTACGCTGAAATCTTTATTTATTTCGCGTCTGTATTCTTCTTTTTGAGCAAATAATATTGCTGCCGAGAATACAAAAATCAATGTTAATAATGTTTTTTTCATTTTTTATAATTTTATTTGATTAATATTTAACTGTTTTTATCTATTTATTACAAGCCAGCACATTGTTTTGGATGTTGTGCAGCGATTCGATTTTTCGCCTGTAAATTGAAACTATCAAGGCTGCTTTTCGTTCATCATCAAGAGCGCCGGGTATTTTATTTTCATCAATTTCCATTAATTTGATGTCGCTTAATATTTCGTTGCGATACGGTTCGTTCATATTGTTCAAAAGTTTTTTTACAGCATCAATTTCATTGTTCAGTTGCATTGCATAATATTGTTTTACTTCGGCAATATTAGCATTGTAAAAAGCCGTGTCGCCGTCTTCGGTTTTTTCTGTTTTGAAAATTAAAAATGCAAATGTAACAACTGCCGCTGCCGCAGTATATTTCAAATACGGCATGAATGATATACGTTTCGGTTTTTGCATCAGCGAAAGTTTTGCGGCAAAACGCTCGCGATGTCCGTTTTCGAGTTTACTGCCAAATATTTCGTTTATATTTTCTGCTATTTTTTTCTCTGTATTTTTCATTGTTTGTTACCTGTTTAATCTTTGTTTATATTATTTTTCAAATAATTGCGTAATTTCATTAATGCACGTGAATACTGACTTCTCACTGTTGATTGTGATATTTTAAGATGTCGGGATATTTCATCAAAATTCATATTTTCAAAAAGTCGCAAAGCCAGTACTGTTCTGTATCCTGCCGGAAGCGAATCGACAGACTGTTTTATGTTTTCTACTGTTAGCATGTTTTCGCTGATATCGGTTTCATCGGCGCAGTCGGTAATATTTTCAATATCTTCAAAGCAAAAATGCGATTTTTGTTTTCGTACAACATCAATTGCCGCATTTACGGCGATTCTTCTCAATGTTCTTCGCATCAAAGTTTCATCGTCATTTATCAGCGATGTTCTGGTAAGCGCTTTCAAAATTGTATCCTGCATTATTTCTTCGGCATCGCTGACGTTTCCCAGAATTGCAAATGCGCTTTGATATGTTGTTTCGGCAAACATATCGTAAAACCGCATCTGTAACCGATAATCGTTTCTTTTCAAACCTTTTAATATTTCTTTGTAATCATTCATTTCATCACTGTTTCCATATATATAACGCAATAAAACATGTTTTGATGCATCATCTTTTTTAATTTTTCAAATTTAATATCATAATTTTAAAATTGCCGTTTTTCTTTTGGATATTTTTTCTGCAAATTTCCGATAACTTCTGCGCCGACAGCGAAAACAGAAAATATTTTTCAATATTTTGCATGATTTTAACCCTGTGAACGTATGAAATCCCTCATTTTAATTCGCAAAATTTGCCATAATTATTATTTATATAACATTTTTTTAAGTTCTTTTTTAGAAAATTATTAACTTTGCAAACGTTTTGGAGATTTCGAATGAAAATATATTTACTGTTTATACCTGTCATCATATTTTGTCATTCTGCGTCGGCGCAAAATAACACTTTGCCTAAACCGCAGACAGATACATGTTTGCAATTATTGAAGCAGGCAAAACAATTGCACAAAGAATACCGTTTTGCCGAAGCTGCTGCAATTTGTAAAAGTATAATAAATTCACATGAAGTAACATCAAATATTTTAGATTCGGCAAGGCTTCAGCTTATAATTTGCGAAAATTCGCGTAATCTTGTAAATTATACTTTCGAGCCTGCAATCACAGGAAAGCAGAAAGTCGAATTAAGCAATTTTATAAACAGTTACGACAGTTTGGAAAACGGATATTTTGCTCCTGCTGCAAAATCGATGCTGATGGATGCCGACAGCGGAAAACAAAATCTGCCTTTGACGTTTTATCCCGAACATAACAGCAAAAATGCAAATGTAATTTATTTTTCGAGTTATGGCAGGCACGGTCAAAACGGTTTGGATATTTATAAAATTCACCGTATTAACGACACCGTATGGAGCGAACCTGAATTACTTGATTCAACAGTAAATACACAATTTGACGAAATATATCCTTACCTTTCGGAAGATGGCAAAATGCTTTATTTTACATCCAACGGACATTACGGAATGGGTGGTTTTGATTTGTTCAAATGCACTTTTGATGAGAAAAAAGGAACTTGGAAACAAGCCGAAAATTTAGGATTTCCGTTCTCGTCGCCTTACGATGATTTTTTATATATTCCCGATAATAACAGCGATTTCGCCTGTTTCGGTTCAACGCGTAACTGTGATAACGAAAGCATTTATGTTTACAAAACGGAAATTGTTATAAATCCCGACTATAAGGCGATTGAAGATTATGAACTATTACAGCAAATTGCAAATCTCGATATTTCTGTCGATAATGACAGAGAAAACGAAGATATTGAAGTAAATATTGAAATATTGAAAGCTAATGAAGATTATATAAAAATGCTGAAAGCAGCCCGATATTACAATAACAGATTCGACGAAATTCAAAAATCACTTGACAGTCTGCGCGAAAAAATACATAATACCGAAACACCGGAACGGCAAAATATCGAAAAACAAATACTGGACAAAGAAAATGAACTGTTCGACATGCAATACGCAGTCAGCCGTCTGTCGATATACATAAGCAAGTCGGAATATGATTTTATAACGGAAGGAATACAGCCGGCGCTGAACGATGAATTGAAATCAATAACAGATATACAATATCCTGCAAAAAAAACAATAACAGACAGTTTGAAAACTTTCGACAAAACATATAACAATATAAGATTAACGCCGGATATTAAAATTATAAATCCTCAACCAACCGAAGATGACCTGTTTAACTTTACGGTCAACGAAAAAAGCATTATTTTGCATGATTATGTATTACCTGACGGTTTGGTTTACAGAATACAGATAATTTCTACGCCGACCGATAAAAAAGTAGATACCGGTTTTTTCAAAAACTGCAGCCCCGTAACCACAGAACTGTACAAAAATAATCGACGGTATTATATAGGACTGTTCAAAAATCATTCGGATGCGGAAATTGCAGTGAAACAATTGAAAACAATAGGATTTAAAGATATTTTCATTTCGGCATGGAGCAACAGAGAAACAGTAACTTTGCGCGAAGCAAAAAACATGGAATTAAAACAAAAACAGAGCGCCGCCCAAACAGAAGCTAATAAAATTTATAGAATAACAATAGGACCAATCGACAAAGAAAAGCCTGTTATACAACTGATTAATGAATATGCAAACGGAAAAGACGTTTCAAAAATAATTAATTCGGACAGTAAAATTGTTTATTATATCGGAAATTTTACTACCTTTGAGCAGGCAATAAATTTGCGGGAAAAACTTATAGATAACGCAATAACAGATGTAAATATTAATGAAATAACAACAGATAATCAGATAAAATAAAATGACAACAGTTATAGTACTTATAGTTTTGGGTGTTTTGCTTTTGGTTGCAGAAATCGTTGTGCTGCCCGGAATAGGCTTTGCCGGAATAGCAGGAGGCGTTTCTGTTATTGTTGGAATTATCATTGCGTATAATATCAATGCCATGACAGGACATATTACCGTTTTTTCGGCGATGATTTTATGCATCGTTGCAATGTATTTTTCGCTTCGGGCAAAAACATGGCAGCGATTGTCGCTGAACAAAAGCATCGACAGTAAGGTGGATGTTTCTCCATCGATAAAGAACATACAGCCGGGCGACGAAGGCATTGCCATTACGCGCCTGTCGCCTGTGGGCAAAGTACGCATCAAAAACGTAGATTTGGAAGCACGAAGCGTATTGGGATTTATTGAACATAACGCAAGAATTGTTGTCTTAAAATTTGAAGATTCAAAAGTAATAGTTGAAAAAATTGAAAATTAAATATATTAAAAAACAAAAAATTAAAATTAAAAATTATGGATGCAAGTTTACAATTTACATTAATTTGGATTGGCGTTGCAATTATCGGAATATGGTTAATTGCATATTTTGTGCCGGTCGGACTGTGGTTTCAAGCAATGCTTTCGGGCGTGCGTGTTTCATTAATACAGCTTGTATTGATGCGTTGGCGTAAAGTATCGCCACAAACAATTGTTCGTTCGATGATTACAGGAACAAAAGCAGGACTTAAACTCGATGCAAATCTGCTCGAAGCTCATTATCTTGCAAAAGGCGATGTTCCCAAAGTCGTCAATGCTCTTATTTCTGCCGACAAGGCAAATATTTCTTTGGATTTCAGAATGGCTGCCGCCATCGATTTGGCAGGACGCGATGTTTTTGAAGCCGTACAAATGTCGGTGAATCCAAAAGTTATTAACACTCCGCCGGTTACAGCAATGGCGAAAGATGGTATTCAGCTTATCACAAAAGCGCGCGTAACCGTTCGCGCAAACATAAAACAGTTAGTAGGCGGCGCAGGCGAAGATACGGTATTGGCTCGCGTTGGCGAAGGAATAGTATCGTCGATAGGCTCATCGCTGTCGCACAAAGCGGTTTTGGAAAATCCTGATTCCATTTCAAAAGTTGTGTTAGCCAAAGGTTTGGATGCAGGAACAGCATTTGAAATATTGTCCATCGATATTGCCGATATTGATATAGGACGTAATATCGGCGCTGTTTTGCAAATGGATCAAGCCAATGCCGATAAAAACATAGCGCAGGCAAAAGCCGAAGAAAAACGCGCCATGGCAGTAGCAATCGAACAGGAAATGAAAGCAAAAGCGCAGGAAGCGCGTGCAAAAGTTATTGAAGCCGAAGCACAAATACCACTGGCTATGGCTGAAGCATTCAGAAACGGGAATCTCGGAATTATGGATTATTATAAAATGAAAAACATACAAGCTGATACCGAGATGCGCGATAATATTGCAAAGCCAAAAACAAAATAATTAACAAGTAGATATAAAAGTTGATTTTAATTAAAAAACTTTTGTATCTTTGTCGCCCCAAACCGGATTAATTGCAGTGCAATATCCGGATTATAGTAAAGGTGAGGTGGGTGAGTGGCTGAAACCAACAGTTTGCTAAACTGTCGTACTCGAAAGGGTACCGGGGGTTCGAATCCCCCCCTCACCGCAATTGATATTTATTATCAATATGTTGTAAATTGAGTACACGAAAATGCACACGAAAAGCATCTAAAAATATGTTTTAGATGCTTTTTATTATTCATGAAAATAAATCCCATTACAATTTTTTTAATTCTTTCAAAAATTTTTCAATACCTGCAATGGTTTACTTCCTCCATTCGACTGTTTACTTTCTTAACCTGTTTTTTTATCCATTTTAGTCCACGAACTACACGAATTTACACGAATTTTTTTGTTATTTGTTTTGTTCGTCATCCTATGTTAGCAGAAAAAAACAGGAATGATTAAATTTTCATCAATAAAAATAAAAATGAAAATAAACCAAATAATAATAAACGACAGAAAAAAGGGAAGGAAAAAAATTAAGCCCGTCATTGGCACAAAGATGCCGTTCGCAAAGCTAATTCCCTTCCCGC
>JAIRKV010000089.1 GCA_031259935.1 Prevotellaceae bacterium
TTCAACGGTTCTTCAGTTTATTTTTATGATATAATAATCTTTTTTACCTTTTTGTACCAGAATATATTTTTTGTTTAACAAATCGTTTTCTGTTATTATTTTTTCCGTACTGTCGATTTTTTGTTTGTTTATGTTAAGTCCTCCGCCTGCAATAAGTTTGCGCAATTCGCTTTTTGAAGTAAAAATATTTGCAACTGTTGTAAGCAATTCGATTACATTTATTTTTTCATCCGTTATTGAATTTGGTATTTCGTATTGAGGAACTCCTTCGAAAACAGTTAAAAAGGTTTGTTCATCAAGTTTTGCAAGTGATTCAAATGTTGATTTTCCGAATAAAATTTGCGAGGCTTCAACTGCGGCACTGTAATCGTTTTCGGAATGTACCAGGCAGGTTACTTCTTTAGCCAAGCGTTTTTGTAAAACTCGCAAATGCGGCATTGTATCCTGTTCTTCAATAAGTTTATCTATTTCATTTTTGTCGATAAGGGTAAATATTTTGATATATCGTTTTGCATCTTCATCGCTCACATTCAGCCAAAATTGATAAAATTTATACGGAGAAGTGTAGCGTGCATCAAGCCAGATGTTTCCACTTTCGGTTTTGCCGAATTTTCCGCCATCGGCTTTGGTTATAAGCGGACAGGTAAGGGCAAAGGCTTCGCCGCCTGTTGTTCTGCGAATAAGTTCTGTTCCTGTTGTAATGTTTCCCCATTGATCGCTGCCTCCCATTTGCAGTTTGCAGTTTTTGTGCGTATTAAGAAACAAAAAATCATACGCTTGCAGAAGTTGATATGTAAATTCGGTAAACGACAAGCCATCGCGTGCTTCGCCGTTAAGACGTTTTTTCACCGAATCTTTTGCCATCATATAATTTACGGTAATATGTTTTCCAACATCTCGAACGAAATCAAGAAAAGAAAAATTTTTCATCCATTCATAATTATTAACTATTTCGGCAACATTTGGAAGGTTGCTTTCGAAATCAAGAAATTTTGACAGTTGTTTTTTTATTGCATCTTGATTATGCTGCAAAGTTTTTTCATCCAGCAGATTACGTTCTGTTGATTTCCCCGAAGGATCTCCAATCATTCCCGTTGCTCCGCCTATAAGCGCTAAAGGTTTATGTCCGCAACGCTGAAGATGACGCAACATCATAACGCCACAAAGATGACCGATATGCAGCGAATCCGCAGTAGGATCTATTCCCAGATAAGCCGTTGTAATTTCTTTGTTCAACTGTTCTTCGATACCCGGCGTGATTTCCTGAATCATTCCACGCCATTTTAATTCTTCTACAAAATTCATCTGATTATTATTCATATAAATTAAAACAACAAAGATATGAATAAAAAATGAAAATTGACAGAATTATGAGATTTGTCAAACAGTTGACAACTGTTGCATTTCGATATGCGAAAGACCATAACAGTAGACGAACTCAGCAAACTTTATACTGTAAATGCAAACATGCGGTCGCTCATTTAAGAAAAATAAAAAATTAGCAATGACGAACACAAAAAAGAAAAAACTGTTCCTGTTTTGCCGACTTTTATCTTGTATATACGTAAAACACGGTATTTTTATTCGATAATTTGAATTTGTGAATTATTTCTAATAAATTGTTTCAGTGCTTATTAAGGAGTTACCGAATAACAAAATTATACATTTACATAAAATCTTAAAAGTTATTCGGAGAAAAGATTTTTTAACGGAAAGAACATTTTTTTGATTTTTCTGTTATTATATATGGATATTTGAATTTCATTTGCATTAATTTCATATTATAATTTGTTTTTGTTAAAAATGTTTCATTTTATAATATTGTTACGCAAACATTATCAATAATTTACAATCAAATTTTAAAATAATTTCATTCATTTGTTTATTTTTATTACATTTGCACCAAATTAATTAAATGAAAATTTCGCAATTAACAGAAATAGACCCTTTTTTAATTCCTTTCGAGCGGACTATTAATCGTCGTTTTGAAGAAATGCAAAAGAAAGAAAAAGATATAACCAACGGAGTGTCGCTTTCGGATTTTGCTAACGGCTATCTTTATTTCGGACTGCACAATGTGCCAAATGGCTGGATTATTCGAGAATGGGCGCCGAATGCAACAAATATTTATATTATCGGCGAATTTTCGAACTGGAAGCCACAACAAAAATATAAATTTAAAAATATAGAAAACGGCATTTGGGAAGGCGTTTTTGTAAATTCGCTGCTCAGTCATCTTGATTTATATAAACTTTATGTGGAATGGGATGGCGGTTCGGGCGAACGTATTCCATCTTATGCGCAGCGCGTCATTTTTGATGACAGTACGCATATTGCAACAGCGCAGGTTTGGCATCCCGAATCAAAATATAAATTCAAAAATAAAATTTCCGAAACGATAAAAAATCCGCTGATTTATGAAGTTCATACAGGCATGAGCAGCGAAGAACCCAAAGTATCAACATATAACGAATTCAGACAAAATATTTTACCGCGAATAAAACAGCTTGGTTACAACGTTGTTCAACTTATGGCAATTCAGGAACATCCTTATTATGGCTCGTTTGGCTATCAGGTTTCAAATTTTTTTGCGCCATCATCGCGATTCGGAACGCCCGACGAACTGAAACAGCTTATTGATGCTGCTCACGGCGAAGGAATTGCTGTTGTGCTTGATATTGTTCATTCTCATTCGGTGAAAAACGAAAACGAAGGATTAAGTCGTTTTGACGGAACTGAATATCAATATTTTCACAAAGGCGAACGAGGAAATCATCCCGTTTGGGATTCGCGCTGTTTTGATTATGCCAAAAACGAAGTAATTCATTTTTTGCTTTCAAACTGTAAATATTGGCTCGAAGAATATAAATTCGACGGTTTTCGTTTTGATGGCGTTACAAGTATGATTTACACACATCACGGGCTGGGAACCGATTTTGGCGATTACCGTTTGTATTTTGATGGAAATCAGGACGAAGATGCTATTACATATTTGTATCTGGCAAACAAACTTATACATTCGCTGAATCAGAAAGCAATTACAATTGCCGAAGATGTAAGCGGGATGCCGGGAATGGCAATACCGCAACAGTTTGGAGGTATAGGTTTTGATTTCAGAATGTCGATGGGAGTTGCCGATTTCTGGTCGAAAGTAATCAGCGAAAAACGCGATGAAGACTGGATTGTCGGCGACATTTTTTTCCGCATGTCAGACAAGCGCGTAGAAGAAAATACCATAAGTTATGCCGAATGTCATGACCAGGCAATGGTAGGCGACAAAACAATAATATTCAGATTAGCCGACAAAGAAATGTATTCATCAATGAGCGTGCTGACGCCGAACATTATTATAGACAGAGGAATTGCTCTGCACAAAATGATACGCCTGATAACAATATCGCTTGCCGGCGGCGGCTATCTTAATTTTATGGGAAACGAATTCGGACATCCCGAATGGATTGATTTTCCGCGCAAAGGAAATGATTTCAGTTATTATTATGCTCGCCGTCAATGGCATCTTGTAGATGATAAATTACTGAAATATCAGTATCTTCGTAATTTCGATGAAGAAATGATAAAACTTGTAAAAGCGTACAATATATTTTCAAAGCGACCACAACAGATTGTGTGCAACAATGGCGACCATGTTCTTATTTTTGAACGTAACGAACTGATTTTTGCTTTCAATTTTCATCCAACTCAATCATATACCGATTACGGATTTGAAATAACCAGAGGAAAATACAAAATAATACTTGACAGCGACAGTGAAAATTTTTGCGGCTTCAAGCGTAACGATGACAATATTATTCATTCAACAAAACGCGAAAACGGAACTGATATGTTGAAACTTTATCTTCCGAGCAGAACGGCTTTGGTGTTGATAAAAGGAAAATAAAAAATTTTATATTCATGTAATATTTTTATATTTTTTCATACAACATTAATCAACATTTGAAAGAAAAAACGACTGAACAGTCTGCAAAAAATCATTCAATCCAAATCAATTCACGTACAACAGCGTCAGACAGTAAAAAATGTTTAGACGGAATTTTCAGTCGACAGTCATTGCAAGTAAGTAAACCCTGCCGAATAAAGCTTTTAGACTGTTTTAGCAAATAATCGTGAAACTTTTCTCCGAATTTACTTTTTATATGAAAAATATCTGCGCCGCAAGCAGTTCGCAATGAAGTAAGAATATAATCGTTATAACATTCGGCGCTGTTAAGATTTTCGTTTTCCCAAAAAATCTGATTTGTATTTACTGCCTCAATATATTTTTTGTTGTTTGCAATATTCCCTCTTCGCATATTATTGCCGTCATACGAATGTGCCGATGCGCCAAATCCAATATACGGCTTGCCTTGCCAATATGCAGTATTGTGTACGGAAAAAAAACCGTTTTTTGCAAAATTTGAGATTTCGTAATGTTCAAAACCTGCATCGCATGTCATTTTTTCTAATATCTCATATTGTTTTATGCTCAATTTTTCGTCAACAGGTTTCAGTTCGCCTTTTTCAAAACGTTTATAAAAAACTGTTCGCGGCTCAATTCCCAAGTGATATGCCGAAAGATGAGAAATATCCAAATCGATAAAAATGCCGAGATTTTTACGCCATTGCTGTAAAGTAAGTTGAGGAAGCCCGTAAATCAAATCAATATTGATATTTTTAAATCCGGCTTTTTGCGCTGTTTTCACACATTCTATTGACTGTTTTGCCGTATGCCGTCTGTTCATAAAACGCAAATGTCCGTCTATAAACGACTGAATTCCGATACTTAATCGATTGACGCCCAGGCGCAGCAAATCTTCCAAATATTTTTCACTCAAATCGTCGGGATTGACTTCCATAGTAAATTCACGAAAATCATTAATGCAAAAACTTTTTTTTATTTCGCTGGTGATAATTTTAAGTTCATCGGACGAATAAATACTTGGAGTGCCTCCGCCGAAATAAAGCGTTTCGGGAATTGTTTTCAATTCGTTATGCCGCATTTGTATTTCTTTGACTGTTGCTGCGAGCATTTCCGTTTTACGCGCAAGCGATACACTGAAATGGAAATCACAGTAATAGCAAAGTTGCTTGCAAAATGGTATGTGAATATAAATTGCAGCCATGATTGCAAATGTAGATGAAAATTCCCGATTATGCACAAACAAATAAAAATGTCGTGTAAAATTTATAGAAGAAAAATATCTGTATAGGAAATTTGCAGACTTTCGTTTTTTAATTATTTTTGTAAAAAAATTAGCAAAAGATGTTTAAAGTGTTTAAGCCTGTACAATATTTCCTGCATTTGATATATCCCGACATTTGCGAGATTTGTAATAAATATCTTGTGCATGGCGAAAAAATTATCTGCTCTGACTGCCGCATTGATATTCCGCTTACGCATAACTGGAATGAACGCGGAAATTCAGTTGAACAAATTTTTTGGGGACGGGCGCCTATTGTTTCAGCTGCATCCTATTTCTTTTTTGCCCGCGGAAGCAAATACAGAATACTTTTGCACAAACTCAAATATGCAGGTCGCTATGATATTGGCATTACGCTCGGTTCGTGGTTTGGCGCCGAACTGGCAACCTGCAAAATATTCGCAGATGTTGATTTTATCATTCCCGTTCCTCTTCATCCCAAAAAACAGCAGTCAAGAGGTTATAATCAAAGTGAAAAAATTTGCAATGGTCTTTCCGAGTCATTAAAGAAACCTGTTGACAGCAAAACTGTTATCCGTTCGGAATTTACAAATACGCAAACTAAAAAAAATCGCATGGAACGCTGGCGTAATGTATCAAATGTTTTTGAAATAAAAAATCCCGAAAAACTGAAAGATAAACATATTCTTCTGGTTGATGATGTTCTTACAACGGGCGCAACTCTCGAAGCCTGCTGCAATGCAATTTTATCAAAAGTTGAGTGCCGCATAAGCATAGCAACTTTGGCTTTTGCGCATTAATAACTCACGAAAAAAGTTCATAGTTTTTTATGTTTGTTTCATATCCTGTGAAATGGATTAAATTATACAGTCGCCTCTTAACAAGCGCAGAAACTATTTATTAGAAATAAATTATAAATGCAAATTATCGAATAAAAATACCGCTTTTTATATTCATACAAGATAAAAGCAGGCAAAATATGAGCAGATTTTTCTTATTTTGTTCGTCATTTGCCGATTTTTTATTCGTCAGGGAGCGGCTGTTTTATCTTTGCAACATGAAATTTCAAACTGTGATTTTAAAAAATACGGAAATATTTTCACAGTAATTAAATTAATTTTACCTTTGTATCGAATTTAAATTAAACTTTTAGAATTATGTTTAGAAAAAATCAAATTATTATTGCAATTATTTGCAGTTTTGCTTTTTCGACAGCCACAATGGCGCAAAAAGCATTTGACCAGCTTGCCGTTGGTCTGGAAACGGGAACTTATGGACCCGGTATTACGGCTTCAACATCATTGTTTCCTAACTTCAAGTTAAGAGGCGGATTCGATTTCTTCAGTTTCAGTCCCAATTTGGATTTTGACATTTCTCCCGACGGTTATATTCCCAATGGAACCGATCAAGCCGAAAAATTATCGGGTTCTCTTTACGACCCAAAATTAAGTTTTGTTAATTTTAAACTTTTACTCGATTGTTATCCATGGAAAAACGGTATTTTTTCTATTTCGGCAGGTTTTTATCTGGGTGCAAATTCTATTTCGATGAAAGGAAGAATAAATGACTACGATCCGGATATGGTTTTCGAACTTAACGACGATATTGTTGTAAAACCACGTACGGACGGAACTTTTGATGCAAAGGTTAAATTAGGTAGTTTTATTAAGCCTTATTTTGGAATTGGATTGGGACGCTCAATTGCAAACAAAAGAGTAGCCTTCAAATTCGATTTGGGAATAATTTATCAGGGCGATTTCAAGTTCGACAGCGATCAAGTGTCTGGTTTGCAAAAAGTTCAGGACAGGTTAAACAATAACGATGAATTAAAAGATCTTCCAAAAGGAATTTTAAAATTGTGGCCCATGCTCAATTTTTCTCTTACTTACAAAATTTTTTAAACAGTTATTCCTTAAATAAGCCAACTTTATGTAGCGCGTGATAATAAAATTTTTGCAAAAAAATAAGTGAAAAATAAATTTTAAAATTTTTCCTTAACTTTTCCGTCGTTTTCTCCAAACTCCATGCAATTTCTGCCGTTAATGCGTTGATTTGCATGCCGTTATTTTTATGCGAAAATTTTGTGTACATCGAAAAAGTCATGAAATTTTTCCTGTTTTTTGACTGTAAAATTACTGATTTCTGCAATTTTATACGAATATTTTTATTGATAAATTATTAATAATCAATGTGTTGCCTGCTTATTAAGGAGCGACTACTTAATAACAATGATTAAATTTCCTGAAATTCAGATAAATACATGTCGCTTTATACTTATAACAGTTAGCAACTATAAAATATGCATAGTTTGTTGAATATAAGTATATTATCGCATAGTTATTAACTTTTTTTCTCCAATTTAGGATACAGGATAAAAGTCTGCAAAACAGGAGCAAATTTTTTCTTCTTTGTGTTCGTCATTGCGGGCGGTTAGCCCGAAGCAAGCCAGAAGATCATTTGCCATTTTTTCACTGTTTATTTTTCTGGATTGCTTCGCTTCGCTCGCAATGACGTGCTTATTTCTTTGTTTTGTTCGTCATTGCGAGTACATCAGATCGAAACCTGCAAACGGAGATCGACGCAAGTCAATCCGTAATATCAGCATCTCACAAAATCATAGCGGGCAAAGTATAAATCAATATAAAAACTTATTGTAATGTTGTCGGACAGCCGTAAATGATTTTCCATATTCCTTCGGAAATAAAAATAATTCCAAATAAAAAAATTATAATTCCGGCTATTTTATTAACCATCCAAAGAT
>JAIRKV010000232.1 GCA_031259935.1 Prevotellaceae bacterium
TCGCAATGACGAACACAAAGAAGAAAAAACCTGTTCCTGTTTTGCCGACTTTTATCTTGTATGTATGTAAAACACGGTATTTTTATTCAATAATTTACATTTATAAATGTTTATAATAAATGATTTCGCCACTTGTTAAGGAGCAACTAAATAAAAAAATAAGATTGTTTTGACGAAAGAAGCAGCGAAATCAGAAAGATTCGGATAGCCTCGCCGAATCTCGACGGAATTTATCCGGAAAATTTGGTTTTTTTCATTTTCAATCTTGCATTTTTACTCCGCATAAAACATAAAAATGCTTTTTACTGCCATTTTGCCGCTTCGAGCAGCAATACTCCAAATAAAAATATGATATTTCAACCTTTCTGGTTAGACGTTTAACCTTTTTGGTTGGACGTTTAACCTTTTTGGTTGGATGTTTAACCTTTTTGGTTGGATGTTTAACCTTTTTGGTTGGACGTTTAACCTTTCTGGTTGGATGTTTAACCTTTTTGGTTAGACGTTTAACCTTTTTGGTTGGACGTTTAACCTTTTTGGTTGGACGTTTAACCTTTCTGGTTGGACGTTTAACCTTTTTGGTTGGATGTTTAACCTTTTTGGTTGGATATTTAACCTTTCTGGTTGGACGTTTAACCTTTTTGGTTAAAACTGTTTGCTGAGAAAATGAAACTCCACGCTTCCGATATCGCAATTGACGGCGGGAACGCTGATTTTTTCTGAATGTCACTGACGGAACAGATTTATTGTTTGTTTGCCGCAGGTCAGCGACTTGCAGTTACGAAAATTGCAGATTTCAACCTGTTTCTTTTTTCATTGTCAAATCTGTTTTTACTTTTAAATCAGCAGAAATGATTGGAAATTACAATGTTTTATTATCGGCTGGCTGTTATTTGTAAGGAACGAGCAGTTGTTAGAGCAACAAAATATCATTCAAAATTCCCGAAGCCGTTTGTTTTGCTCCTGCTCCCGCTCCCTGTATTCGCAAAGGCGACTTGTAAAAATCAGTATATAAAAGAATTGCATTATCCGTGCCGTTAAGGTTATAAAAAGGATGGTTTGTGTCTATTTTTTCAAGACCTGTTTTTGCTTTTCCGTTTTTAATACTTGCCATAAAACGCAATTTTTTGTTTTCATTTTTGGCTTCACTGTATAATTTTTTAAAATATGGTTCATTTTTTTGTAGCATCGAATAAAAATTTTCCACATCTCCATTAAAATATTCATCGGATAAAAACAGATTTTTTTCAATATTACTTTGTTCCAAAGTCAATCCTGCTTCGCGCGCAATTATTGTTATTTTACGAAAAACATCTGTTCCCGACAGGTCGAGTCGCGGGTCGGGCTCGGTGTATCCGAGATTTTGCGCTTCGCGAATAATTTGTGCAAATGTTTTTTTTCCGTCATAATTGCTAAATATGAAATTGAGCGAACCCGACAATACGGCTTCGCAGGCATGTATTTTGTCGCCGCTGTTTACAATCTGGTTTATTACTGAGATTATCGGTAAGGCTGCGCCGGCAGTTGTTTCATATTTAAACGATACTTTTTCTTTTTTTGCTGATTCTACAAGCATTTCATAGTTTGAAAAATCTGATGAACATGCAATTTTATTACATGTAACAACAGATATTCCGTTTAAGAACATATCACTGTATTTTGCCGCAACATATTTGCTTGCAGTACAGTCGACAAAGACAGTATTATGCAGCGAACATGAGAAAATTTTATCAGGATAATCGTCGTCCGAAGTATTATCTTCTCCTTTATTGAGCTCGTTGTCAATGTTTTCAAGATTTATACCTGTTTTGTTAATAATATATTTTTTGCTGTTACTTAATCCTGCAACAACAATTTGTTTTCCTTTTTGCCGTTCGATATACTGTTTTTGCTGTTTTATCATTTCAATTAACTGTTTCGCAACCGAGCCGTAGCCGGCAATAAACAGATTTATTATTTTTTTTGATTCTCCGAAAAATTCAAGATGAATTGCACGTATAGCGTCGTTTACATCGGAAGTGGCAACTACGGTCGAAACATTTTTTTCAGACGAACCCTGAGCAATTGCGCGAATGTTAATTCCTCTTCTGCCAAGTGCATCAAACATTCGTCCGCTTGCTCCCGACTGGTTTTTCATATCATTTCCTACCAGCGAAATTATCGAAAATCCTTTTTCAACTTTAAGCGGTTCTACTTTTCCCAAAGAAATTTCGTAAGCAAAAGTTTCATCAACGGCTATTTTTGCCTTATCGGCAGACAATTCATCTATTGCAACGCACATTGTATGTACGGATGATGCCTGTGTGATAAGAATAATATTTATTTCGTTTTTTGCAAGAGTGTCAAATAATCGGCTTGAATATCCGGGAATACCGACCATTCCGTTGCCTTCCATCGAAAGCAGCGCTATACGGTTGGAACTTGAAATTCCCCGTATTTTTCCCTGTGTTTCGGGTGGATTGTTTTCGATAAGAGTTCCTTTTGCTTCGGGTTCAAAAGTATTTTTTACATAAATAGGAATTCCTTTGCTCACAACAGGTTGGATTGTAGGCGGATAAACAACTTTTGCTCCGAAATGCGAAAGTTCCAGCGCTTCTTTGTACGAAATGTTATCAATAGTTCTGGCTTCGGGAACAACACGCGGGTCGGCGGTCATCATTCCCGTAACGTCTGTCCATATTTCCAAAACGCGCGCCGAACTTCCTATTGCAAGCAGTGATGCGGTATAGTCGGAACCTCCGCGTCCAAGCGTTGTTGTACGTCCTTGAGCATCGCTTGCTATAAAACCCGGCAACAAATATAATTTGCAGTTGTTTTTTGACAGCATTTTTTTTATATTTGCATTTGTTGTTTTGGCATCAACAATATTTTGCGATTGATGACGTTCGGTTCGGATAATCGTTCTTGAATCAATCCACTTATGGCTTATGTTTATGGAATTTAATTTTGCGCTTATAATTTTTGTTGATAATATTTCGCCAAAACTCATTATTAAATCAATGGTATGATTGCTTATTTCCCGAATAAGATAAACGCCATTGGCAATTTCGCGAAGACTTTTTATAATTTCCTTACATACGGCAAAAGTTTCATCTTTATATTCGCTTGAAATAAGTTCGTCTATTAATTTTAAATGTCTGTCTTCAATCTTATTTATAAGTTCAATATATTTTTTGTCGTGGGCGGCGGCTGTATTTCCTGTCAGCGCCAGATTATCGGTACAACCGCTTATAGCTGAAGATACAACTATGGTTTTGTCATGTTCAATAGCATTTTTAACTATTGAAATAACCTTTTCTATGTTTACGGAATTGGCAACCGAAGTGCCTCCGAATTTTAAAACCTGCATACTTTATCTAATATATTCTTAATCTGTTCGTGTTCCAATAAAAATCCATCGTGTCCGAATTGAGATATTATTTCAAAATACTCTGCGTCACGAATATGTTTTGCTAAAAATTTTTGTTCATCAACAGGGAAAAGCACATCTCCCTTTATTCCTATACAAATTGTTTTGGCTTTCACCATCGATAATGCTTTTTTTATTCCTTCTCTGTTACGTCCTACGTTGTGGCTGTCGATAGATTTTGTCAAACTGTAGTATGAATATGCATCAAATCGATTCGACAATTTTTTGCCTTGATACTGTTGATACGAACAGGCTTTGTTTGCAAAAAGCACGTCATCATCATTTTCAAACTGTGTAAGTCTGTAGCCTTCATACGATCTGTACGACAGCAATGCTACCGTTCGCGCCGCTTCCAATCCTTTTTTTCCACCGTTAATATTTTTTTGTTCGCCAAAGGTTTCATCCGCCAAAATTGCCATTCGCTGCGATTCATTAAAAGCCGTTCCCCACGCCGAAACGCGAGCATTACAGGCTATCAAAACCGAATATTTAAATAATTCGGGTTCGGAAACAGTCCATTCCAAAGCTTGAAAACCACCAATAGAGCCACCGATAATCAAATCAATTTTTTTTATTCCTATATGATTTTTGACAATTTTATGCGCTTCAACAATATCGCGAACGCTCACTTCGGGAAAATCAAGCAAATAAAAATCTGTCGATTTGTTTTTATTCGCCGCATCAATATCGACGGATGCCGGTCCGCTGCTGCCGTAGCAAGAACCAAGCATGTTTACACAAATAATAAAATATTTATCCGTGTCAAAAAACCTGTCTTTGCCGACAAGCACATTCCACCATTCTTCCGGATCTGAATTTGCGGTTAGCGCATGACATATCCATATCGTTGTTTTGTCTGCCGAATATTCGTTGCTTGTATGATAACAAAGTTCAAGCCCGTTAAGCGTTTTGCCACACTCAAATGTGAAAGGTTTGTTATATTTTAATATGTGTTTTTTCAAATTTTATATATAATTTTATTTCAGTAAATATTTTGTTGCCATTATCATCGTTTTTTATATTTATTTTAATTATGTATGTAGTTGATATTAACGATTTTGATATATATTGCATAAAGTAAAACAAAACAGATGCATCTTGTCGACACATTTGCATTTGCGACATCAACAAACAGAATATAAGCACAGGTTTTTTGCGCAGTTTTGCAGCAAAATATTTAATTTTTCACCGTTCATTCCACAAAAAATCGGGCGCAAAGTTACAAATTAATATTATTTTTCAAAATGTTTTATTGTAAATAGCCGCTCCTTAAAAAGTAAAATTTTCAAATAAAGGATTTGGCAATCATGCATTTTACAGGGCATTTTAGACCTGACGGATTTTGGAAAATTTCGGTTTTGAGAAAGATGCCTGTCCTGTCGCAATAGAATATTAATAAACAGAAATAAGCGCAGCCTGAATTTCGCGCGAGTTGCCGACGGTGTTTCATGTAATCGACAATGCTTCGCGCGAACTGCTTGGTGGCGATTATTTTTTTACCGATATTCTATCCCTGACGGGATATTTTTATTGCTTCGTCTATTGCAAAGTCCGCAGTACTTCCGCCAACAATACCAAATGAAAAGACAATTTTTTTTATTCTTCAAGCCATTTTTTAAGCGTTTCAATTGCTTCGTTTTTCATTGCTTCGGGTAATGTTGAAATTCGTGAGCGATGGCTGCCGCCGGGCTGAATGAAAACTTTAATGTTGCGCTTTTCCTTTAGCCATGTTACTCCGTAGGCTGTCCACGGATCAACTTCGCCGTAAATGAACATTATTTTGGGGTCGCATGTTTCTAAAAAGTTCACGATTTTTTTACTGAGATTTTCATCAAAATTTATTGAATCTGCGTCTGCCAGAAATACTCTTTTCAAATATCCTTTACCGGTTTTAATTTTCAAATACCGTTTGAAAGGTTCTGTGTTGTATCCGTAATATCCCAACTCGCGAGCTGCCTGAACAAAAAACGGTGTGTTGCCGTCTTTTGCAAAATACGATGGGCGGTTTATTGACATGCAATATTTGAATATATCATCATCGGAGGCATCGGTTGCGGGGATTTTTTCCACATCGTTGCCCCATTGCCAGAATGCGAATGAATATTCGAGTACCCAATAATCGTAAACTTCGTCGAGCGGGATGTTGAATTCATATTTTTTTTCGGCACAGAACTTTTCAAAGGCGGGCATAAGTTTTTCACGCCGTTTTAACACTTCTGTCTGAAAGTTTTCGATTTTTTTGCGATTTTCGGCGGTTGATACGTTTCGTAAAAACGTTTCGTGCCTGCCATCTTCGATTCCGTAGCATAATGGAGCAACGTAAGGTACGGAAATATCGACATCATCGGGAAAAAATGTTCTGAAAATAAGCGCCGTCTGCCCGCCTTTGCTTATGCCTGTGCTTATCCATTTTTTTGGATATATGGGTTTAAATGCGGCAACGACTGCATGTAAATCGAAGGCTGAATTTTCGGCAGTAAGATATTGCCAGTCCCGCTGTTCGGGCGTCGATTCCAAAAAATAGCGGTGTTCTACAAAAATCATATTTGTATTGAAAAAGCGTGAAATTTCTTCACGATATTTCGGATTCAGCGCCGGTTTTCCGCCGTAGCCTTCGGTAATAATGACAGTCGGGCGGTCGAAACCTGCATGAAAGACAACAACACGTTGCTGAAAAACGCCGACAGAATCGTTTCCGTGGTCGATTTTTTGTGTGAAAAATGTCAGGTATTTTTCTTGAAATTCATCGGATTCCAACTTTTCTATTTTTGTGATTTCAGCGATTTCCGATAATTTTCTGTAAATATCGCTTTGTGCAAAAATGCCGGTATTTATTGCAGACATGCAAATAAATACAATAAAATACAATCTTGTTTTTTTCATTTTTATTAATTTTATGTTACTTAATTTTGTTTATTTCGTAAATTATTTTTTCAAAATCGGTTTTATTTATTGTAAGTTGATTGAAAATATCAATAATATTTTCTGCTGTTATTTTCTCAAAATCTTCGATTCGCGGCATTATAAAAACTCCGCCGAAATCAACAGATGCAGGACTTGTCAAAAGTTGATTTTTGCCCTGCTCGAAGAATTGTGCGGGACGATGTTTGATTCGCGGAAAAATATGCACAGTCCACGAATCTTTGTCGGCGTAGCAAAGAATGTTCATCATGGGTTCGGCTTCGTGCGGCTGCAATGTCGAAAGCATACCGTATATTTTTGCAAACGCTTCGAGCAAATCGCTTTTACTGTTCGATTGCAGGCTTATCATTCGACGCAGATAATCGGCGGCAAAACTTATTTCAACGCTTTTGTATTTCACGGTTTGCAGGCGATTTTTCATTTCGGCAAATTCTTTTTCAACAGGCAAAAATCCTTTACTGCCTGCTTGAAAATGCAGATGGTCTGGCGCCGAAGCGCCGCATTTCGGACCGTTATAAAAAACAGTGTAATCGGTCAAAATGGCAGATATATCGAGCATTGTTCCCATGTTTTGGGCAATCGACTGGTTAGTATGTTGCAGTTGCGAAACTGTTAAATGTTTTGGAAAAACCGGGAAAGGATTTACCAGAATAAGAAAATCGACGCATACGGGAATACCCTGCTGTTCGGGCGGAAGATTTTGCGGGCAGAGAAAGCATTTGCGCTCGCTTATCGACTTTGCATCAACCTTTGCCGCCGACGAACGAATGCGTTCGGGATTGAACTGAACAACAAAACACATTCCGCAGATATGCAGCCGGCGGGTAAGCGTTTTTTCCAGTCCTTTGTAGTTGTCGGCGGCAAGTTGCCACGACGATGTTTGCTGCCTGAAAAGATGCTCGGTTAAAAATGAGATGTTATCGGTCGAGTCGGGAATGTAAAAATATTTTTCGGTTAAATCCATTTTAATTTTTTAATTGTTAACTGTATTCTGTTTTTTTCCACGATTTTTTTTCGGAACCGGCAAAGCAGGTCTTCGAGGCTACGGCGAAGCCTTTCGCCGTTCGGCTCAACGTTTTTCGCTTCGGTGCGGAATTTATTTGTTATTTTATTTACTGTTTTTTCCATTAATCATTAATTTTGTTGTCTGCTCTTATTCCTTATCTTCCAGTTCGTCGTTGAAAATAGAGTAGTAACCCATAGAGCCAGCCCATATCAGTCCGCAAATTGCAGTAAATATTATT
>JAIRKV010000168.1 GCA_031259935.1 Prevotellaceae bacterium
GGTTTTATTCCGGGTATGAAACCTCCGTTCTTTTTCATGTCTTCAGCCATATTTGTGGGATTAACCGTTACGGCTGTGTAGAAGTATGTAAATATCATTACAAGCATTGCAAATATAAAGTTGTACCAGAATCCGTACGGATTGTTCAACGCTGTTGATCCTGCAAAGCCTGTAAACAATAAAGGAATCATCATCAATGCCTGTGCAAAGATGATTGGCATAACTCCTGCTGCGTTTATTTTCAATGGGATATACTGTCGCTGTCCGCCATACTGTTTGTTGCCTATTATGCGGCGTGCGTACTGTACGGGGATTTTGCGTACGCCCTGTACGAGCGCTATACATGCTACAAATACTATGAATAAAACAACCATTTCTACGATAAACATCAAAATGCCTCCTGTCGGTTCTGTTACTCGTGTTCCTATTTCTGCAACTAATGCAAACGGCAGGCGTGCGATAATACCGACCATAATTATCAGCGATATTCCGTTTCCTATGCCTCTGTCGGTAATACGTTCGCCGAGCCACATTACGAACATTGTTCCTGCGAGGAGTATAATGGTTGATGTTATATTAAACCAGAATCCCTGTGCAAGAAATGCGGCGGCCGGTAATTGCAGGTGAAGATTGACGACGTATGCCGGTCCTTGAAATACAAGTATCAATATTGTCAGATAGCGTGTGTACTGGTTCATTTTTCGGCGTCCGCTTTCGCCTTCGCGTTGCAGGCGCTGAAAATAAGGTACCATAATTCCCAGCAACTGAATAACAATTGATGCTGATATGTATGGCATTATACCCAGTGCAAAAATTGAGGCATTACCGAATGCGCCTCCTGAAAACATATTGAGTAAGCCTATAAGTCCTCCGCTTGCTTGAGTTTCCAGATCTGAACCGCTTATTGCATTGGCATCTATTCCGGGAAGAACGATAAAACTGCCCAATCGATAAATTGCAACCAGAGCCAGCGTATAAATAATTCTTTTACGCAGTTCTTCAATTTTGAAAATGTTTTTTATCGTTGTGATAAATTTTTTCATTGACTTTCCTTTTTAGATTTTTCGTCTATTTTAGTAGCTGTTCCCTGTTGTGCTTCAATCAGTTCAATTGCTTTTTTTGAGAAAGCGTGCGCTGTAACATCAAGTTTTAATGTAAGTTCTCCGTTGCCCAATATTTTAACAAGATGATTTTTTGATACAAGTCCTGTTTGAATAAAAGTGTCGAATGTAAACGTTGTTATGTTTAATTTTTCAGATAAGGCTTGTAATATTGAAACATTTATTACTTTATATTCCTTACGGTTTATATTTGTAAATCCGTATTTCGGCAAGCGGCGTTGCAGAGGCATTTGTCCGCCTTCAAAACCTGCTTTTCGTGAATATCCCGAACGTGATTTTGCGCCTTTGTGTCCGCGTGTGGATGTGCCTCCGCGCCCCGAACCCTGTCCGCGTCCTATTCTTTTATCTTTATGTGTTGATCCTTTTGCCGGACGTAAGTTATTCAATTCCATAGTTCATTCGATTTGTCTGTTAATCTATTTCTTCTGTTTTTATCAAGTGTTTCACTTTGTTTATTTCTCCCAACAATGAGGGTGTTATCTGTCTTTCAACACTGTGGTTTATTTTTCGTAAACCGAGCGATGCAAGAGTTGCGCGTTGGCTTTTTGTAGAGCCTATTTTGCTTTTTATCTGCGTAATTTTACATTTTGCCATTTTTATATCTCCTTATCCTTTAAAGACCGTATTAAGCGAAACGCCTCTGACTTCCGATACCGTATAGGCATCGCGCAGTTCCAATAAAGCAAGAACCGTAGCTTTCACCAGATTATGCGGATTTGATGAGCCTTTGGATTTTGCCAGCACATCGGTAATTCCTACGCTTTCGAGTACAGCGCGCATGGCGCCTCCTGCTTTTACTCCCGTTCCGGGTCCTGCCGGGCTGATATATACTTTTGCGCCACCAAATTTGGCTTCCTGTTCGTGTGGTATTGTGCCTTTGTAAACAGGAACTTTAACAAGGTTTTTCTTTGCATCTTCCGTTCCTTTTTGCACTGCCGTAGCTACTTCATTGGCTTTTCCGAGTCCATAACCTATAATTCCGTTTTCGTTACCAACTACAACAATAGCTGCAAAACTAAAGTGGCGTCCTCCTTTTGTTACTTTTGTAACGCGCTGAACAGCAACCAATCTGTCTTTTAATTCCAGATCGGTAGTTTTTACTTTTTTTATGTTTAAATTTACTGCCATAATTTTTAAAATTTAAGACCGCCTTCGCGTGCCGATTCTGCCAAACTTTTCACTCTTCCGTGGTATAAATATCCGTTACGGTCGAAAACTACCGTTTCAATGCCTTTTTCTTTGGCTTTTTGGGCTATAAGTTTTCCTACTTCTTTTGCAACTTCAACTCCGGGTTTTCCTTTCACCTGTTCGGCAATGGATTTTTCGGTTGACGATGCTGCCACAAGCGTTATGCTTTTCAAATCATCGATGATTTGCACATAAATCTGTTTGTTGCTTCTGTAAACGGACATGCGAGGTTTTTCTGCCGTTCCGTTTATTTTTTTGCGAATACGGTATTTAATTCTTTGTCTTCTTTCTATTTTAGTAAGTGCCATAATTAATCTCCTACATTATTTAGCGTTAGCGGATTTTCCTGCTTTACGACGTAACTGTTCGCCTGCGAATTTAATACCTTTTCCCTTGTAAGGTTCGGGTTTACGTAACGAGCGTATTTTCGCAGCAACTTGTCCGATAAGTTGTTTGTCGATGCTGGTAAGTGTTAAAATCGGATTTCCTTTTCGTTCAACAAATACTGAGGCTTTAACTTCATCGGGCAGTTCAAAATGGATGTCGTGTGAATATCCAAGGTTAAATTCGAGTATTTGCCCTTTTGCTTCTACTTTGTATCCTACGCCTACGAGTTCCTGTTTTATTTCATATCCTTTTGATACTCCCAGTACCATATTATTCAGCAATGCTCGATAAAGTCCGTGCATTGAGCGGTGTCGCGGCTGATTCGTCGGGCGTTCCAGCGAAAACATGCCGTCTTCTACCTTTACGGTGATGTCGGGGTCAACTTTTTGACTCAACTCACCGAGAGGTCCTTTAACCTTAACCACATTTCCGTTTTCTACCTTTACGGTTACGCCTTGCGGAAGGTTTACAGGTAATTTTCCTATTCGTGACATTATATCAAATTTTTAATATTAACTAATATAACATAAAACTTCGCCACCAACGTTCAAATCACGGGCTTCCTTGTCGGTGATTATTCCTTTTGATGTTGATATTATTGCTATTCCTAAACCGTTAAGCACTTTGGGCATTGTTGCCGCATTTGCATAATGACGCAATCCCGGACGGCTCACGCGGTCGAGCGATTTGAGCGCCGGTTTTTTTGTTACGGGATGGTACTTCAATGCTATTTTGACAGTACTTTTCACGTTTTCATCCATAAACTTGTAGCTTAGGATGTAGCCTTTTTCATGCAGGATTCGTGTAATTTCCTTTTTTATTTTTGATGATGGAATTTCCACTGTTTTATGTCCTGCTCTTGATGCATTTCTAATTCTTGTCAGATAATCTGCAATTGGATCAGTCATTACTTTTATTTTTTAATTTATAATTTTTACTTTTTGTTTGCATTTAATTTTATCAATTTTTTGCTCAACATGATTCGGTCATGTAACCGATATCCAGATTATTTTATTTATTTGTTAATTATTTCTTTTACAGGCATTTACCAGCTTGCCTTTGTTATTCCCGGAATCAATCCCTGTGAAGCCATTTCGCGAAACTGTATTCGGCTGATTCCGAACAGGCGCATATATCCTTTCGGTCGTCCTGTTATCGAACAGCGGCTGTGCAGTCGTACCCGACTTGAATTTTTCGGTAATTTTGCAAGACCTGCATAATCGCCTGCTTCTTTCAGTGCTTTGCGTTTTTCTGCGTATTTGGCAACTATTTTTGCTCGCTTTACTTCGCGTGCTTTCATCGATTCTTTAGCCATATTATTGATTCTTTTTTATATTTTTAAATGGTAATCCGAATTCGCGAAGAAGAGCGTATGCTTCTTCGTCGTTGTTTGTGCTGGTAACAAATGTCATTTCCATACCGAATATTTTTGTTACTTTATCAAGATCTATTTCGGGAAATATGATTTGTTCGCGCACTCCCAATGTATAATTTCCCCGTCCGTCCAATTTATCGTGTATTCCCTGAAAGTCGCGGATACGCGGTAATGCTATCGATATCAGTCTGTCAAGAAATTCGTACATTTTTTCGCGGCGGAGAGTAACTTTTACACCTATTGACATTCCTTTACGCAGTTTGAAATTGGAAATGTCTTTTTTAGATGTCAATATTATTGCTTTTTGCCCTGTAATAGTTGAGAGTTCGTTTTGTGCGACTTCTATCAATTTTTTGTCGGCAACGGCTGTTCCTACTCCCTGATTCACTATTATTTTTTCCAAATGCGGAACTTGCATAACAGATTTGTATCCAAACTCTTTCATGAGTTTCGGTACAATTTCTTCTTTATACTTTTTGTGCAGGGTTATTACGTAATTTTCAGGAATTATCTGTGGTCCTGCGCTGTCTTTTTTTGTATCTTTCTTCGCCATTATTTAATCTCCTCGTTTGTTTTTTTAGAGTAACGAACAAGTTTCCCTGTAGTTTCGCTTATGCGGCGTCCTGTTTTTATCGGTTTGCCGTCGGCATCTGCCAGTTGCAGATTTGAGATGTGTATCGGCGCTTCTTTTTCGATAATTCCGCCCTGTGTATTTTTCGAGTTTGGTTTTGTGTGTTTTTTCACTATGTTTACGCCTTCTACTATTGCGCGTTCTTTTTTAACGAGGATTTGCAATACTTTTCCTGTTTTGCCTTTATCTTCGCCGGCATTTACGTAAACTATATCGCCTTTTTTTATGTGTAACTTTCTTTTCATTTTCAACACAGTTTATTATTATAATACTTCGGGGGCTAAAGAAACTATTTTCATATAGTTATCACGCAATTCCCGTGCTACCGGACCAAATATGCGTGTTCCGCGTATTTCGTCCTGATTATTCAGCAGTACGCAAGCGTTATCGTCGAAACGTATGTAAGAGCCGTCGGCGCGGCGTATTTCTTTTTTTGTTCTTACGATTACGGCTTTTGATACTGTGCCTTTTTTTGCATCTCCGCCGGGAATTGCACTTTTGATGGAAACAACTATTTTGTCGCCTAATGAGGCATAGCGTCTTCTGGTTCCTCCCAACACGCGGATGCAAAGTACTTCTTTTGCTCCGCTGTTATCTGCTACTTGCAATCTGGTTTCTTGTTGTATCATAACTATTTAACTTTTTCAATTATTTCTACTAATCGCCAGCATTTTGTTTTGCTTAGCGGGCGTGTTTCCATTATGCGCACCGTATCGCCTTCGTTTGATTCGTTTTTTTCGTCGTGCGCAGCAAATTTTGTTGTTTTGTTCACAAATTTCCCGTATATCGGGTGTTTTACTTTGCGTTTTACGGCAACTATTATGGTTTTTTCCATTTTGTTGCTTACAACAATTCCTATTCTTTCTTTTCTGAGATTTCTTTCCATAAACGATTATTTTTTCTCGTTAGTTTGTTTTTGTTGCAATACAGT
This sequence comes from Prevotellaceae bacterium, assembly GCA_031259935.1. Classification (GTDB taxonomy): domain Bacteria; phylum Bacteroidota; class Bacteroidia; order Bacteroidales; family UBA932; genus JAIRKV01. The sequence goes on from JAIRKV010000168.1 coordinate 5,634, forward strand.
CAGCATTCGTGCTATATTTCTTCGTGATTCCTTGATTTTTGAGGTATGTTCAATTGGTGATATAGCATGATTCATCTTCATTGTCAACAGATTTGCTTTTTCTGTTTCTATGCGTTCAATCAAATCGTTAATTGTCATTTCGTGTATTTCTGCTGTTTTCATATTTTTCAATTTTATAATGATTCTTCAACATAATCTCTTCTTACAATGAATTTTGTTGCTATCGGAAGTTTCTGCGCTCCCAGCCTTAATGCTTCTTTTGCTATTTCCAGGGGGACGCCTTCCGCTTCGAAAATTATTCTACCGGGGTTTATTGTTGCAACAAATCCTTCGGGGTTACCTTTACCTTTACCCATACGTACTTCGGCCGGTTTTTTGGTAATCGGTTTATCGGGAAATACACGAATCCAAATTTGTCCTTCACGTTTCATGTAACGAACTATTGCCTGACGTGCAGCTTCTAACTGTCGACCTGTCATCCAGCATTCTTCCATTGCTTTTATTCCGAATGATCCGAATGTCAGCTGGTTTCCTCTTTGGGCATTTCCTTTCATTTTGCCTTTTTGCTGCCTTCTGTATGTTGTCTTTTTTGGCTGTAACATTTTTTTTCTCCTTTAGAAATCGTTTTATTTTTTAGATCTTCTTCCTCCGCTTTCGCGTTTAGGTTTTCTGTCGTTGCCGCGTTCGTTGCGCACCGTACTGAAACCGCCTCCTGCGGGTCCTGTTAAAGATGCTACTCCTGCATTTGGCGAAAGGTCGCGTTTTCCGTAAACCAATCCGTTGCAAATCCAGACTTTGATACCAAGCAAGCCTACTTTTGTAAGGGCTTCGGCAAGGGCGTAATCGATATCTGCGCGGAATGTATGCAATGGGATACGTCCTTCTTTCAAAGTTTCGGTACGTGCCATTTCGGCTCCGCCTAAACGTCCTGAAATTTGGATTTTAATACCTTCGGCGCCCATGCGCATTGTTGCTGCTATTGCGGCTTTAAGTGCGCGTCTGTACGGCAATCTGCCTTCTATTTGGCGTGCTATTCCGTTGGCTACAATAATTGCATCAATATCCGGGCGTTTTATTTCGAAAATATTGATCTGTACTTCTTTGTTAGTTATTTTTTTCAATTCTTCTTTTAACTTATCGACTTCACTGCCTGCTTTTCCGATAATCATTCCCGGACGCGCTGTATTGATGGTAACAGTGATAAGTTTGAGTGTACGTTCTATAATTATTTTGGATATTCCTGCTTTTGAAAGACGTGCATTAAGGTATTTACGTATTTTTGAGTCTTCTACTATTTTAGACGAAAAATCTTTACCGCCATACCAGTTTGAATCCCATCCGCGAATTATTCCCAATCTGTTTCCTATCGGATTTACTTTTTGTCCCATATTTATTCTTCTGTTTTTTTATCCAAAATTATAGTTACGTGATTTGATCTTTTACGTATTCTGTGTGCGCGTCCTTGCGGCGCAGGTTGAATTCTGCGCAGTATTCTGCCTCCATCTACAAAGATTTCCTTAACACATAAATTACCTTTTTCCAGATCATTTGCACCTTCATTTTTCGATTCCCAATTTTTAATTGCCGATTTAAGCAATTTTTCAAGACGCAACGATGCTTCTTTTTTTGTATATTTAAGAATATCAAGAGCGCGTCCTACTTCTACGCCGCGTATCAAATCTGCTACTAATCGCATTTTGCGTGGCGAAGTCGGACAGTTATTGAGTTTCGCATAACTTTTGTCTTTTCTTTCTTCTTTCAGCTTTTCAGCCATTAATCTTTTTCTTGCACCCATTCTGTTATAAATATTTGGCATTAATGTTATTTTCTATTTCCTGCATGACCCGAAAATCTGCGTGTTGGAGCAAATTCTCCGAGTTTATGTCCTACCATATTTTCGGTAATATAAACAGGTATAAATTTATTTCCGTTGTGTACGGCAATTGTATGTCCTACAAAGTCAGGAGCAATCATACTTGCGCGTGACCAGGTTTTTATCACTGCTTTTTTGTTTGATTCGTTCATGGCAGTGATTCTTTTTTCTAATTTTGGTTCGATATATGGACCTTTTTTCAGTGATCTACTCATTTTATTATCTTCTCCTTTATTATTTTTTACGACGTTCAAGAATAAACTTCGATGAGTTTTTCTTGGGATTGCGCGTTTTATATCCTTTAGCCGGAATTCCTTTTCGTGAGCGCGGATGTCCGCCTGATGCGCGTCCTTCGCCTCCGCCCATTGGGTGATCTACAGGATTCATTACTACGCCTCTATTGCGTGGACGACGACCGAGCCAGCGTTTCCGTCCTGCTTTGCCGTGCTGTTCAAGGCTATGGTCGGCATTTGATACTGTTCCTATCGTAGCCTTGCATGTTACCAGTATCATGCGAGTTTCTCCCGAAGGCAATTTTATGATTGCATATTTTCCTTCGCGTGCTATAAGTTGTGCATAAGTGCCTGCGCTGCGTGCCATTACTGCACCCTGCCCCGGATGAAGTTCGATATTGTGTACTACCGTTCCAAGCGGAATTTCGGAAAGGAACAATGTATTTCCTATTTCGGGCGCTATTCCTGTGCCTGAATTTATCTGTTGTCCTACTTTGAGTCCGTTTGGAGCAATGATATATCGTTTTTCTCCGTCTGCATAAACAACAAGTGCAATACGGGCGCTGCGGTTAGGATCATATTCTATGGTTTTCACTGTTGCCTGTATTCCATCTTTTTCGCGTTTAAAATCGACTATTCGGTACATGCGTTTATGTCCGCCGCCGATATAGCGTACTGTCATTTTTCCTTCGTTGTTGCGTCCGCCTGTTTTTTTCAGAGGCGCCAGCAACGATTTTTCGGGTTTTGATGTTGTTAATTCATCAAAAGTGCCTATTATTTTATGTCGTGTTCCGGGTGTTACCGGTTTAAACTTTCTTACTCCCATAATGCTTAGATATTACTGAAAAAGTCAATTTTATCATCTCCTTTCAGGGTTACAAAAGCTTTTTTGTAACGATTGGTTCTGCCTGATACAATTCCTGTTTTTGTATTACGGCTTTTATTTTTTCCATGGTAGTTGGCAGTGTTAACTTTTTCAACAGATACTTTATATACTGCTTCAACAGCTTCTTTTATCTGAATTTTGTTAGCTCTATGGTCAACTACAAAACCGTAACGATTTAGTTTTTCACCTTGAATCGTCATTTTTTCGGTTGCCAGCGGTTTAATTAGTACTTCCATAATTATTCTATTCCAAATATTTTGTGTAGTGCATCTACTGTTGTTTCAAGTAAAACAAGTTTGGATGCGTTCATTATGTCATAAGTTGATAATTCGGAAACGGTACGTACTTTCATTTTTTCAAGGTTTCGAGCCGACAAAAATAGATTTTTGTTAGGTTCTGAAAGTATCATCAATGTTTTTTGATTATCAAATTTAAGATTATTGCTCAATTTAATGAAATCTTTGGTTTTCGGAACTTCAAAATTGATGTTTTCAACCACTGTTATTGCATCTTTTTGAGCTTTATAAGTAAGAGCGCTCATGCGGGCAAGTCTTTTAACTTTTTTATTCAGTTTAAATCTGTAATCGCGTGGTTTAGGTCCAAATACACGACCTCCGCCTACGTATATGTTTGCTTTAATACTTCCGTGACGTGCGCCGCCGCCGCCTTTTTGCCGTCCCATTTTCTTTGTGCTGTAAGCTACTTCCCAGCGTTCTTTTGTTTTATGCGTTCCCTGCCGTTGATTTGCAAGGTATTGCTTAACATCGAGATAAATTGCATGGTCGTTAGGTTCGATTCCGAAAATGGCATTATCAAGCGTTGCTGTTTTTGCTGTTTTTTCTCCGTTAATATCGTAAACTGTTAATTCCATTTCTTAATCCTCAATTATTAAATATGAACCTTTGGCTCCGGGTATGGATCCTTTCACTAACAACAAATTGTTTTCGGGTATAACCTTTAAAATTCTAAGGTTTAATATTTTCACTTTATCGCCGCCCATTCTTCCGGCAAGACGTTTGCCTTTGAATACGCGTGAGGGATACGACGATGCGCCCATTGAGCCGGGCGCTCGCAAACGATTATGCTGTCCGTGTGTTTGTCCGCCTACGCCGTGAAATCCGTGGCGTTTTACTACGCCCTGAAATCCTTTTCCTTTTGAAACTCCTGTTACATCCACCCATGTGTCTTCGTTAAAATCGGCAACTGTAACCAGATCGCCGAGCAGTAACTCTCTGTTGAATGTTTTTGCAACTTCTGCTACTCTGTATTTTGGCGCAGTATTTGCTTTTTTAAAATGTCCCAAAAGGCAATTGTTTGTGCGTTTTTCTTTTTTATTGTCATAGGCAAGTTGAACAGCTTCGTAGCCATCTGTTTCAACTGTTTTCACTTGCGTAACAACACATGGACCAGCTTCAATTACGGTACAGGGAATATTTTTCCCTTCCGCATCAAAAACGGATGTCATTCCAATTTTTTTTCCAATAATTCCTGGCATGTTTCTTCTTTCTTTTTATTAAAACTTACTTTTCTCCTGTTCAGAGGTTTATGTAAGCATATTTATTATTTTTATTAATTGTTCTTTTTCAATTTTTATCTTTTCTTCGTTTTTTCGAACAAATTATCATACTTTGATTTCTACTTCTACTCCGCTTGGCAATTCAAGTTTCATAAGTGCATCAACTGTTTTTGGCGTGGAACTGTAAATGTCCAGCAGACGTTTGAATGCGCACAGTTGAAATTGTTCGCGTGCTTTTTTGTTCACAAAAGTAGAACGGTTCACCGTAAAAATTTTCTTTTGTGTTGGCAATGGTATAGGCCCGCTTACGATTGCTCCTGTAAGTTTTACGGTTTTTACGATTTTCTCTGCCGATTTATCAACAAGAGAGTGATCGAATGATTTGAGTTTTATTCTGATTTTTTGACTCATTTTATTAATAATTAATCTATTTTTTTCGTTACAAAACCTAATTTATAATATTAATTTAATTGCGAATTTTTAAAGTAAAGAATTATATCTCTCTTCACAAAATCTAAATTAAATGTAGTTTTTATACTATCCATAACTATAAATTTAACTTGTTTTTTTAATTTTTGTTCTAAATCAACTAATCGTTTCGGGTTGATATAACATAATTTTGTTTTTTCATGTAAAATAATTGCTGTTTCAAGTATATTGCCATTCATATCAATTACTGCTGTTATGTGTAAATAATCATCATTTAATTTAAATTCATTTATTTCATCATTTGTAAATATTGATTTAATCACATTCATAACCTTATTAACATCTGTGTATTTAACTCTATAGTTAGACGCTTCTTTTGCTTTATCATCTTCAAAGCGTAATAACGTTCCATCTGGTAAATATTGATTTATATGTAATTTTGTATTATTAATATTCCCAAATTCATATCCTCCAAGTTGTCTGCTTTGAATTAAATATTGTTGGTTATCAATAGATAATATTTTATTATTTTTTCCTTTATAATAATTAATTTTTAAATCATCAGTCTGTCCATTAGTTTGTACTATTGTGATTAGTGATATTATAATTAATATTATAAATTTATTTTCACTGATAATTTTCATCTTTATTGACATCTTAAAGGGTTAATATTATTTGTATTTCTAAATTCAGGATCTTCTGCGGCATCTGGATAATTATGTTTAGTTCTTATGTAATTTGCTAACGAATCATAAGGCATTGTGCCATTTAAATATCCACCTGCATATTGATCCCAATTCGCTTTATATTCTGGTAGAGATCCTATATCATTTGTACGAATACAATATTCATAAGCAGCTAATTTTGCTTCTAGTTCCATGTTTAAATGATGACTCATATCGCTATTTCCGTTATATTGTTGCAATGCATGAACAAGTTCTTCTACTAATTGAAAAGAAGTAATATAATCAACATCACTCGCCACAGTAATTCTATTCGTTACTGGTCTATAAGCTATTAAAAAATATTGAGTATTATCTTCTTGAAATTCTATGTTTGAATTAGTTAACGCTGCCACTATGTTATTACCAAAACAGTCAGTTTTGATCGTATTTAATATAGGCAATATAATCTGAGTGGTTTTTGTATCAAAAGTCCAATTTGAATATTGATTTTCTTGTGGAGGCGGAGGATTATAACTACCATTATTATTACCTCCTGATTCACAAGTTCCATCGCAGTTTGGTCTTCCGCAGTTAGGACAAACATCATCATTTGAATAATTGTTGTCATCACTATATTCATCACAAATGCAAACAGAATATCCACATACGGAACAATACTGAGGATCGCCGCAAGTACATTCATCTATCCTGTGCCAGCACCATCGACACCATGTTACTTCCGAACTTTCTATTTCGCCGAGAAACCAGTCATCACCATCACCCATCAAAACTAATTCGCCCATACCAGACGTAATAATTCCCAATTTATCAGTTTTTTCGTTTTTGCTTATTTTTCTATCCTTAAAGTTTAATTGCGTAATATCTTTTTTGCTTTGTCTTTTAATCTGTATAACTTTTCCATTCCATGTGGAATATACTGCAATGCCCGTAAAGTTACTTACATCGCCGACATGTGTATAAGTTTTTTCTACGCCATTTTTAAATTTAGCACTACAGTCTATATCTGGTATAAGTGTTAGAATAAACATATATTTTTCTCCAGATTCTTTGTTCTTTATTATTACAAGTTTTTGAGGTACCGGAGTGTATATGGTATCTGTTTTTCCACGACTGATTACCATTAACCGATTAGATGTCAATATTGGTATATCCATACTCCAGATATATTCATTTTCAGACATTACAGCTTTATTCCATTGTGGAGTATAATCTTCGGGAAAAAAACTTTTTGCAACTTTAGTGTGACGATTCATTTTAACTGTTTCATAATCGCGAATTTTCTGCCGAAACACATCTTTCACTTCTGTTACAGTTAATTTATCTTTATAAATATTGTCTTTATTATTATTGTAAAGAGAATCATAACAAGATATAATTGATATCATTATAATAATAACAACAATTAATAAATTTGTTTTAAGACTAATATTTAATAATTTATTATTTATCATCACTTTTCTATTTTATTCATCATCAGCAGTTTTTTTGCCTGATGCTTTTTCAATTACTGTTTTTGCTATGCTTGCAGGCACTTCGTCGTAATGCGAAAATTCCATTGTAGATGTTGCTCGTCCTGATGTAATTGTACGTAATACGGTTACATATCCGAACTGTTCCGACAGGGGAACTTTTGCTTTCACTACCTGTGCATTTCCTTTGGCTTCGGTGCCTGTAATTATTCCTCTGCGACGGTTTAGATCGCCGATAACATCGCCCATGTATTCGTCGGGCGTAACAACTTCAAGCGACATTACAGGTTCCAGCAGTACAGGATCTGCTTTTATTGCCGCATGACGGAATGCCGTACGGGCGCATATTTCAAACGAGAGCGAATCGGAATCAACGGGATGGAACGAGCCATCTTTTAATTCTACTTTCATGCTTTCTATTTCGTATCCTGCAAGAGGTCCGTTTACCATTGCCGCTTTAAATCCTTTTTCTACCGACGGGATGTATTCGCGTGGAATATTTCCGCCTTTTACGCTGTCGACAAATTGCAATCCTGTAATTTCGTTATTATCCGCAGGTCCTATTGTTACTGTTATATCTGCAAATTTGCCTCGCCCGCCCGTTTGTTTTTTAAACACTTCGCGATGTTCGTAAATTTTGCGCAATGCTTCTTTATAGTTAACTTGCGGCGCTCCCTGATTGATTTCTACTCCAAATTCGCGTTTCAGACGGTCAACAATAATTTCCAAATGCAATTCGCCCATTCCGCTGATAATTGTTTGACCGTTGTCTTCGTCTGTTTTCACAGTAAAAGTAGGGTCTTCTTCGGCAAGTTTCCCAAGTGCAATGCCTAATTTATCAAGGTCTTTCTGTGTTTTGGGTTCTATCGCCAAACCAATAACGGGGTCAGGGAATGTCATCGATTCCAATGATATAATGTGTCTTTCGTCGCAAATTGTATCGCCTGTGCGCAAGTCTTTACAACCTACGCATGCGCAAATGTCTCCTGCTTCAACAAATTCAATAGGATTCTGTTTGTTTGAGTGCATTTGATACAATCGTGCAATGCGTTCTTTTTTCTGCGAACGGCTATTGTAAACATAGTTTCCTGCATCTATGCGTCCCGAATATACTCTTATAAATGCCAAACGTCCTACGTAAGGATCTGTTGCTATTTTGAACACCAGTGCGCAAAACGGTTCTTTTGCATCCGACTTGCGGGATATTTCGTTGTTGTCTTCATCGACACCAAAAACTTCGCCTTTGTCTAAAGGACTTGGCAAATAACGAATTATTGCATCAAGCAAATATTGTACTCCTTTATTTTTAAACGATGAACCGCACATTACAGGCACAACTTTCATTGCTATTGTTGCTTTGCGTAATGTTTCAACTATTTCTTCTTCCGATATTGAGTCGGGATTGTCAAAGAATTTTTCGAGTAATTCATCATTAAATTCTGCTATTGATTCTATAAGTTTTTCACGAGCTTCTGCAACTTCTTCTTTCATGTCGGCAGGTACTTCTTCAATAACAAAGTTGTGTATTACCGTTTTATCGTCAAAAAATATGTATGCTTTATTGGTTATAAGATCAACAACGCCTTTGAATAATTCTTCCTCTCCGATGGGCAGCACTATAGGAATGGGATTTGTTCCCAATTTTTCTTTCATTTGTTGAACTACGCTCGTAAAATCGGCGCCTGTTCTGTCCATTTTATTTATGTATGCTATGCGTGGAACTTTATATTTTTCGGCTTGACGCCAAACTGTTTCCGATTGCGGTTCAACGCCGCCAACAGCGCAGAAAGTTGCTACTGTTCCATCCAGCACGCGTAATGACCGTTCTACTTCAACAGTGAAGTCAACGTGTCCCGGCGTATCAATAAGATTTATTTGATATGTTTTATCTGCATAATTCCAAAATGTTGTAGTGGCTGCCGATGTAATGGTGATTCCGCGTTCCTGTTCCTGTACCATCCAGTCCATAGTAGCAGCGCCATCATGTACTTCGCCTATTCGATGTGTTTTTCCCGTATAAAATAAAATACGCTCTGATGTAGTTGTTTTACCTGCATCAATGTGCGCCATGATTCCTATGTTTCTCGTATATTTTAAATCTCTTGCTGCCATCTATTTTTATTTATTCTCAATCATGCGGAATTAAAATTTGAAATGTGCAAACGCTTTATTTGCTTCCGCCATTCTGTGCATATCTTCTTTACGCTTGAATGCTGCGCCTTCCTGATTGTAAGCTGCTATTATTTCGGCGCATAATTTTTCTGCCATTGAGCGTCCCGAACGTTTACGTGCAAAAACAATCATGTTTTTCATACTGATTGAAATTTTTCTTTCGGGTCTCACTTCAATAGGCACTTGAAAGTTTGCGCCGCCGATACGTTTACTTTTAACCTCAACCTGAGGTGTAACATTTTCAAGCGCTTTTTTCCAAATGTCAAGAGGAGCCTTGTCAGAATCTTTCATCTTCTCACCTATCATATCTATGGCATCATAGAATATTTTATAGGCAATACTCTTCTTTCCCTGCAACATCAATCCGTTTACAAATCGGGTAACCGATCTATCTCCGAATTTGGGGTCGGGAAGCAGAATCCTCTTTTTAGGCTTCGATTTTCTCATTTGTTTTACTTTTTACTTTTAATTTATTTTTTTTAACTTAATTGACCGATTTTTAATGTATTACCAGTCGTTTTTTATTTTTTCTTTGGACGTTTTGTTCCATATTTTGAACGCCGTTGATTACGTCCTTCTACTCCGGCTGCATCAAGCGCTCCTCTCACAAGGTGATAACGTACACCCGGAAGATCTTTAACACGTCCGCCGCGAACAAGAACTATCGAGTGTTCCTGCAAATTGTGTCCTTCGCCCGGAATATAAGCGTTTACTTCTTTTCCGTTTGTTAACCTTACACGCGCTACTTTTCGCATTGCCGAGTTCGGTTTTTTGGGCGTTGTTGTGTAAACGCGTACACATACGCCTCTGCGTTGAGGACATGCGTCTAATGACGGTGCTTTACTGCTGTTTTCTGCCTGTATGCGTCCTTTTCTTACTAATTGTTGAATTGTTGGCATAAATTACTGTTATTCAAATATATTATATTTATTCTTTCCCTAAAATTGGGTTGCAAAGGTAAATCTTTTTTTTAATACGGCAAACATTTATCAACATTTTTTTTTCAGTTTTGACAGTTTTTGCCTGTTTTGACAGTTAAATTTTCTTAAAACACGGTTTGCTGTATTAATTTTTTGGCAAGGACAGGGCTTGTAATGTCCTGTTACAGTTAATTTTTCTAAAAGTTTCCAAAATTTCATCCGCTGATTGAAAAAGAAAAGTTAAAATCAGGAAAATTTTAGAGAAAATACGAGTTTTTGTCAGATTTTTCTAAAAACTTCTCATTTTGCCTTTATTACGAACCATTCAAATACAGATTGCATAATTGAGATTATTTCCAGCATCGCACAATGATACCTCCACATTTTGCAAGGAGCACAGCAACGAAACCCGTAGGGTTCGGCGTAGCCAACCAAACCCAATATTTAAAGATTTAATAATTTAAAAATTTAAAGAATAATATGGAGGTAAAACTGAGAAATAAATCGTCATTGCGAGGGCGTTAGCCCGAAGCAATCCAGATTTGTCTACTGTTTCTTTCTGGATTGCTTCACTGCTTCGCAGTTCGCAATGACGCTGCGCTTCTTTAAATCTTTAAATCGCTTCGCAATGACGTGCTGTTTTTTTGTTCGCCTGTGTCTGTAATCTTTAATATTTAAATTATTAAGCCGTTGCATTCCCTGATTTGCTTATTCGCATTCCATTAGGAATGCATCGCTCGGTAGAAACAACATGCTTTTATGCATCACGTGCGGGTTGCCGCAGATGACTTGAAAAACCGCCGCTGCTCCGCACGTAATCTTTGCTGCGATGAAATTTCTACCGAGCGATGCATCCCGCCGGGATGCAGGTAACAAATGAACAATAAGGTAATAAGGTTGGCGGGTGTGTTATTTTTGCTCTACTAAGGTTGTTTTGTTTTTGAAATAAGGTGAAAATAAGGTTTTGTTGCATCGTCATTGCGAGCGAAGCGAAGCAATCCGGAATTATTATTTTTTCTACCAACATTTTATCCCTGCGGGACATGTTTGCAGTTAAAAAAGGCTTTAAACGCCTTGTAAAATGTACAATTATCAAATTTTATCTGAAAATTTTACTTTTTAAGTAACGACTAATTATATAAAAACACATAAAGCATACAAATTATAACATTGTATTTTATGTGTTTTATAAAATTGCAGTCCGTTTGAAAAATCTTATTTGTATATTTGCAAAAAAATAGACTATGAACAAAGGTTTTATACGAGTTGCTGCGGCTGTTCCCAATGTTAAGGTTGGCGACTGCTTTTATAATGTAAGGCAAATTGCAAGCCTGATAAAACAGGCAGACAAACAAAAAGTGCAAATTGTCTGTTTCCCCGAATTATGTATAACGGCGTACACCTGCGGCGATTTGTTTCATCAGCGCATACTTGTTGATGAAGCCGAAAATGCACTTGCATCGCTGCTTGCCGAAACCCAAACGACAGAACTTGTTGCTGTTGTTGGTTTGCCCGTACTGCAAAACAATCTTCTGTATAATGCAGCAGTTGTAATTCAAAGCGGAAACATTTTGTCGGCTATGCCGAAAACATATCTTCCCAATTACAGCGAATTTTACGAAAAACGCTGGTTTACTTCGGGCGTAAATGCTCAACCCGTCATAAATATCTGCGGAAAATCCATACCTTTCGGCGCTCAAATACTTTTGCGTTGCAACGAACTTCTGTTCGGAGCAGAAATATGCGAAGATCTTTGGGTTACGGTTCCTCCGAGCAGTTATCACGCTTTGAATGGAGCAAACGTAATTTTTAATCTTTCGGCAAGCAACGAATTGATTGGAAAAAATTCATATCTGAAAAAACTGATTCTTCAACAATCTGCGCGATGCATTGCAGCATACGTTTATTCATCGGCAGGCGCAGGCGAATCAACTCAAGACATTGTGTTTGCCGGAAATGCTCTGATTGCCGAAAATGGTGAAATGCTTGCCGAATCGAAACGTTTTGTATTTGACGAACAGATTGTAACAGCCGATATAGATTTGCAAAAACTTAATATCGATCGATTGAAACATGGCAGTTTTGCCGATAATGCAACAAATTTGACCGATAAAAACACAGTACGGATAATCGATATTGATATTCCAAAATATCAACACAAAACATTAATAAGAAAAATATATCCTTTACCGTTTGTTCCATCGCGAAACGAAGACAGAGATGAACGCTGCGAAGAAATCTTTTCGATACAAATCGGCGGACTTGCCAAACGTATTATACATACAAATTTGCAGCGCCTGATTTTGGGTATTTCAGGCGGACTTGATTCGACTCTTGCCCTGCTCGTATGCATCAAAACATTCGACAAACTCGGAATATCGCGCAGGCAAATTACGGGAATCACAATGCCCGGATTTGGAACAACCGACAGAACGCATACAAATGCCGTTAATTTAATGAAATCTCTTGGCATAACAATGCGTGAGATTGACATTACAAAAGCCTGCGAACAGCATTTCAAAGATATAAATCACAATCCCGAAAATCATGATACAACATACGAAAACGTTCAGGCGCGCGAACGTATGCAGATTTTGATGGATGTTGCAAATCAGGAAAACGGACTTGTTGCAGGCACAAGCGATTTGTCGGAACTTGCTTTGGGCTGGGCAACCTACAATGGCGACCACATGTCGATGTACGGAATAAATTCAAGTATTCCCAAAACTCTGGTTCGTCATTTGGTTGCATGGGCGGCAGAACAAATGGATGAAAAAACCAGATCAATTTTGACTGATATTATCCAAACACCTGTAAGTCCGGAACTTTTGCCGGCCGGTGAAAAAGGAAACATATTGCAAAAAACCGAAGATATTATAGGCTCGTACGAGTTGCATGATTTCTTTTTGTATTATACATTACGTTACGGCTTTCGTCCGTCAAAAATATTTTTTTTGGCTCAACAGGCGTTTGAAAACATGCCAGCCGTCGAAATAAAAAAATGGATGAAAGTTTTTTATCAGCGATTTTTTGCGCAACAGTTCAAACGTTCATGTTTGCCTGACGGTCCGAAAGTCGGCTCTGTAAATCTTTCGCCGCGCGGTGACTGGCGAATGCCAAGCGATGCTTCGGCGGCATTATGGCTGAAAGAAACAGATGAACTGTAAAATAATACCAAAACAACCTGAAATGTAAAGATTTTTTATTGATAATCAGTTTATACAAATTGCATTTTGATAGCAGTTTGGTATAAGAGTTTTTTAACTGATTTTTTTTTACATTTTTTCCTGTCACATTATTTTCAATTTCTGTTAATGATAAGAGCGCTGGCTTGAGATGTCGGAGTTACTGTAATATCGTTTATGCACACGTGAGGCGGAAGATTTATTACAAATTTTATAACATTTGCAACATCATCGCCTGTCAGAGGCGTCATTCCTGCATAAGTCGCTTTTGCTCTGTCTGTATCGTTTTTGAAGCGAACAATTGAAAATTCGGTTTCAACTGCTCCGGGACAAACATTTGTAACTTTTATACCGTATTTAAGCATATCAATACGCATTGCCCTGCTAAGCGCATCTACTGCATATTTTGTTGCACAGTAAACATTTCCATTTTCGTAAACATCTTTGCCTGCTACCGAACAAATGTTTATAATGTGTCCCTGTTGCCTTTCGATCATCAACGGCGCTATACATCGCGTAATATAAAGCAATCCGCTTATATTGGTATCAATCATTCTTTCCCAGTCATCAAAAAGTCCGTCCTGTATGTGATTAAGTCCGACGGCAAGTCCTGCATTGTTTACAAGTACATCTATATTTTTCCAGTGTTGCGGAATATTTTCTATTGCTTTGCAAACTTCGTTTCTGTTTCGTATATCAAAGCACAAAGCCAATGCTTCGGATTTGTACTTTATTTCGAGTTGAGATTTAAGTTCGTCCAGACGTTCTTTGCGCCGACCGGTAATAATAAGATTAAAACCGCAACAGGCAAGCGTGATTGCCGTTGATTTGCCTATGCCCGATGTTGCTCCCGTTACTAAAGCTATTTTTTTCATAAATATATTTTAATATGATATTTTCAAGCGCAAAAGTAGTAAAAAATATAACAATAACCGAATACGGGGAAAATAACTGCAACACAAAACCAGTGAAATGAAAATGAAGTTATTTTCAAATAAAAAATACAGCATTTTCAAACTTGTATCAATGGTTTTATGTTGCAATTTATGGAACTTTGCAATTTGATGCATCCATGTATAAAGATTTATTAATTATTTTTGTAAATGGTTTTGCAAATTGAAAATATAAAAAACAGGAATGATTCGGAATTGCTGTCGCTTTTTTGCAGCAGCGGCAACAGCGAATATTTAGGTTATCTTTATAACCGTTATATGCATCTTGTTTATGGCGTATGCCTGAAATATTTGCAAAATTCGAATGATGCGCAGGATGCCGTAATGCAAATTTTTGAATTTCTTCTTGAAAAAATAAACAAATATGAAATCGGAGTTTTTCGTACATGGATTTACAGCGTAGCCCGAAATCACTGTTTGCAAAAACTTCGCAAAAAAAATAAAGAAATTTTAACGGATTTTTCTGCATTTAATTTTATGGATTTTTCGGATATTTATCATCTTTGTTATGAACAGGACGATGAAAAACAGATTGCAGCGCTTAATCAATGTATTGAGCAACTGCCCGAAACACAACGCTGCTGTATCAAAATGTTTTTCTTCGACGAAAAATCTTACGCCGATATAGCAGATGAAACAAAATATCATCTCAAAAGCGTAAAAAGTTATATACAGAATGGAAAGCGTAATCTTAAAATATGCATGGAAAACAGATTGAAAAATGAATAAGGAAAAAAACATAAAATTACATTCGATCTTGCCTGATTATATAAAAGGCAAGCGCAAAGGAGCCGAAGCCAATTATATCGAACGCGAAGCCATGCTCGACCCGTTTTTAAGCGAAGCGCTGGAAGGCATTGATTCCGTTGAAGATAATCATGCGAAAAATATAGAAAACATGCATGATAAAATTATGCAACGAGCATACAAACATAAAAAGTATCATCGAAGAATTATGATTTGGGGTGCAGCAGCAAGCATAAATACTATTTTCACATGGTCGGCTGCTGCCTGCATAAGTTTGGGAATTGCAGGCGGGCTTATATATTTTTCATCAGTATCTGAAAATTCGAGAACGGGATTTACTGTTTCCGACAGTAATGAAACATATTACGACAACGATTTTACAGCAAAAATCAAAGATTCAAAAAAAGATATTATACCGGAAGAACTGTTGTTGCCAAATGTAATTGAACCGCCAATGCCGCGAAATATCGAAATTCCTGATATCGAATCAAATAATATTAAGATTATTGAAGAAAATACGGTCATCAGCGATATTTTGAATTTTGACAAAGACAGTATTATTGCCGAAAAACATAAAGTCGATTATGTAAATCCGCAAAAATTAGACCCGGAAACGTATATCGACGAAAATATTCCATTTGCCATTGTCGAAGAATATCCGAAATTTATGGGAAAAGATGCAAATGCTTTCAAAGAATGGATTCAGGAAAACATAAAATATCCCGAAAACGACGCTTGCGCACAGGGCAGAGTTATATTGAGTTTTGTTGTTGATAAAGATGGTTATGTCAAAAATATAAATGTTATCAAAAAAGTTGATGCCGAACTTGAACGTGAAGCCGTACGCGTAGTTTCGTCATCGCCAAGATGGACGCCGGCAAAACAAAAAAATATTCCTGTAGATTTTGAGTTTATATTTCCTGTTTATTTCAGTATAAGTCAATAATACAGAATTTAAATTATGAAACAATTTATCTGTCCAAATATTTTGTTGATTTATTAAGGCAATTAGAATATTTCATCTAAATTTGCGAGATAATTCACAAAAAAATGCCAAAAATTTTAAGTATAGAATCAGGAACGTCGATTTGTTCGGTAGCGCTGTCGTACAACAGACAGATTATTGCTTTGCGCGAAAGCGATGGAGAAATTGCTCATGCGGCAAAACTTTCGGTTTTTACAGATGAAATTTTAACCTGTCAAAATCTTGACGTATCCGATTTGGATGCAATTGCAGTAAGCGAAGGTCCGGGTTCATATACAGGAATACGCATCGGCGTTTCTACCGCAAAAGGTTTATGTTTCGGAGCAGATAAACCTTTGATTGCCGTCGGCAGTTTGCAGTCGCTGGCAAAACTGGCTGTCGAAACAGTAAAACCGTCGCCCGAAATGCTTCTTTGTCCAATGATTGATGCTCGCCGCATGGAAGTTTATACGGCATTGTTCGACAGTAATGCAAATATGATAAATCGAATATCGGCGCAGATTATTGATGAAAATACTTTTGCCGAATTATTAAAAACAAACAGGATAATATTTTTCGGGAGTGGCGCTGAAAAATGCAAACCGATAATAAATTCTCCGAATGCAATATTTGCCGATATAAAAGCCTCTGCAAAAGGAATGACTGATATTGCCATTGAAAAATTCGCCAGTTCCGATTTTGTTGATATTGCCTGTTTCGAACCTTTTTATCTGAAAGATTTTGTAGCGACAACATCAAAAAAGAAAATATTTTGATATTTTGAATATCTGCCTGTTAAAATCGAATATAAAGGCATAAATCTGTGAATAATGTGATGATACTCTGTATGGTTAATGATAAAAGCCCCGACAAAAAAACTTTTTATCAAGGCTTTGTGCATCCACAAGCAACAAGTAATCTGTTAAATAGTCGCTTCTTAATAAGCGCAGAAATCATTTATTATAAATATTTAGAAATACAAATTTTGTTCGCCATTGCGAACTGCGAAGCAGGAATCGGTCTGTATTCTGTTAATTTTGTGATAAATTTTATTTGTACAGGGCTGGTTATTCGTTTTCGACGAACAATTCTACTTTTTTTGTGTCATTGCAGTCGGCAAGCAGTTGAGCGATGCTTTTATGCAATGCGGGATGAATAAAATCAGATGCAATTTCAGCCAGCGGCTGTAAGGTAAACCGACGGTTTTGTATTTGCGGATGCGGAACTGTAAGTTGTTGAGTTTTGATGATTTTATCATCGTAAAAAAGAATATCAATATCAATTATGCGCGACCGGTATTTGTCGGCTGTTTTGTCGGAACGCCCGAGTTTCAGTTCTATTTGTTGTGTAATATCAAGTATTTCAAATACATTCAAATCTGTTTCAACAATAATTACTTTATTAAGAAACAATGAATCGGATTTGAAACCCCATGCTTCGGATACATACAGCGATGATTCGGCAACAATTTTGCCAATTTCGTTTTTCACAAAAATACATGCATCGTTTATGTGTTTTTTTCTGTTGCCGATATCTGAACCAAAAAGAAAATATGTTTTTGACTTTTTCATTTTCAGTTTATTATCAATTAAAGTAATCCGAGTTCGAGCATGGCTTCTTCTGTCATCATGCTTTTATCCCAAGCGGGTTCAAATGTCAGTTTTACGGCAACATTTGCAACTTCGTCAATTGCTTTTACACTTTGGTAAACATCATCTACAAGTTCGTCTGCCATTGGGCAGTTAGGCGCTGTGAGCGTCATCGTTATTTTTACGGCTTTGCTGCCGTCAACAATTATTTCGTATATCAGTCCCAAATCATAAATGTTTACGGGGATTTCAGGGTCGTACACATTTTTTAAAACCGTTATTATTTTTTTTTCGAGTTCAATCATAATTTATTTTTGTTTAACGCTAAAAGCGAGCGCATAAAGTTTCATTTGCTTAATCATTGCAAGCAAGCCGTTTGCACGCGTTGGCGAAAGATTTTCTTGCAAACCTGTTTTATCTATAAAAAACAATTCGGCGTTTATTATATCTTCAGGTTTTTGTCCTGACATTACGCTAATCAGCAGCGAAATTATTCCTTTCGTAATAATTGCATCGCTGTCGGCTGTATAAATAATTTTTCCATCAACATATTCGGCATCAATCCATACGCGCGACTGACAACCTTTTATCAGATGCTGTTCGGTTTTATTTTTTTCGTCAAATGCTTGGAGATTTTTGCCAAGTTCGATAAGATATTCGTATTTGTCTATCCAGTCGGTAAAGACAGAAAATTCTTTTATTATTTGATTTTGTTTTTCGTTTACAGTCATTTTTCTAATTATTATTTAAACATTAACAATATTTTTTCAAGGTTTTCGCATAAAACATCAATTTCATCGAAAGTATTGTAAAACGCAAATGATGCTCTTACCAGTCCTGTTTTACCGAAGTGCGTCAAAAGCGGTTCGGTGCAAAGAGTTCCTGTACGTACGGCAATTCCTTTTTTATCTAAAATCATTCCCGTATCAAGATGATGAATATCTTTCAAAAGAAAAGATACAAGTGCAACTTTTTCGTCGGCTTCGCCGTATATTTTCAAGCCTTCGACCGACAACAGTTTTTGTGTTGCATAGTCGCGCAGTTTATGTTCGTATTCGATAATATTCTGTCGTCCTGTTTTGATGATATAGTCAATGGCAGCGCCAAGCGCAATAGCATCAATAAAATTGAGTGTTCCGGCTTCAAATTTCAAGGGCAGTTGAGCGTAAGTTGTTTTTTCAAAAGTTACGGTAGAAATCATATCTCCGCCACCCTGATAAGGAGGCATTTGTTCAAGCAGTTTTTCTTTTCCGTAGAGTATGCCGATTCCTGTAGGCGCATAAAGTTTGTGTCCCGAAAAAGTATAAAAATCGCAATTCAGATCGCGTACATCAACATTTTCGTGTGGTGCAGCCTGCGCTCCATCTACAAGTACGGGAATATTGTGCGAATGTGCTTTTGCAATGATTTTTTTTATCGGATTTACTGTTCCCAAAACATTGGAAGCATGTGTAACGGCAATGATTTTTGTGCGTTCGTTTATCAGTGTATCAAGCATTTCAATACGTAAAATACCTTTATCGTCAAACGGAATTATTTTGATTTTTGCACCTTTTCGTTCGCAAAGCAGTTGCCACGGAACAATGTTTGAATGATGTTCCATTTCGCTGATAATTATTTCGTCGCCGGCAGAAACAAATCTGTCGCCGAACGACGCAGCAACCATATTTATAGAGCCTGTAGTTCCTGATGTGAAAATTATTTCCGTTTGTTTTTCGGCATTTATGAATTGTCGCACTTTTTCGCGTGCCTGTTCGTATTTTTCGGTGCATTTCTCGCTCAAAAAATGAACTCCGCGATGAATATTGGCATTGCCTGTTCGATACAGATCATCAATTGTTTG
>JAIRKV010000198.1 GCA_031259935.1 Prevotellaceae bacterium
CGCTTTGTCTAAAATGTCGGCGCGATTTGTTGCTGCAAGTATTATTACTCCGCTGTTTGTTCCGAATCCATCCATTTCGGTAAGCAATTGATTAAGCGTATTTTCACGTTCGTCATTTGATGACCATCCTACATTTTTTCCGCGTGCTCGACCAACAGCATCAATTTCGTCTATAAAAACAATACAAGGCGCTTTTTCTTTTGCCTGTTTGAATAAATCGCGAACGCGCGATGCGCCAACGCCGACAAACATTTCGACAAAATCGCTTCCCGACATCGAAAAAAACGGAACGTTTGCTTCGCCTGCAACAGCCTTTGCAAGTAAAGTTTTTCCTGTTCCCGGAGGTCCTACAAGCAGAGCGCCTTTGGGAATTTTTCCGCCAAGCGCCGTATATTTTGCAGGATATTTAAGAAAGTCAACGATTTCTTTAATTTCAACTTTTGCTTCTTCCAAGCCTGCTACATCGTTGAATGTTATTCGCTTTCCTGCTGAATTTTTATCGAACAGCTGAGCCTTTGATTTTCCCACGCTGAATATTCCTCCTCCGCCTGTGCCTGCGCCTCTTGTTACGCCGCGCATCATAAACATCCAAAATAAAATTATAAGCGATATTGGAATAATCCACGAAAGTATTCCGCCCCAGAAATCGGACTGTTCTCTATATACAGGTTCTATTCGATTTTCCATTGCAATGTCTTCCTGCGCTTCGCTGAACTTGGTATCAGACTGCCATTCTCTGTCAATATTAAAATACAGTTGAGGCGCCGCCATTCTGTTTTGTCCTGTTTTTTCCTTATAGGCTTCTATACCTTTTTGATTAAGAAAAATATCAACTCTGTTGCGATTTGTAATAACTTCGGCTTTTTCTACCTGTGCTTTTTTAAGCAACTCGCGAACTTCGCGCCATTGAGTTTCCTTTGGTCCCGTACCGTCTGAAAAAAAGTAAAATGCAAGCAATACGGCGAAAGTTATAATCCATCCCCAGTAAGGATTGAAATTTTTTAATTTGCTGTTTTTGGTGTTACTCATAATAAAATATTCCTATTCAATATATTGTGTTAATTCGGCATCTGCCCATAATTCTTCGAGTCGATAAAAATTGCGCTGTTCGGTTTGAAAAATATGAATTACAACATCTCCATAATCCAAAATAATCCAAAAAGCATTTTCAATACCATTACGTCTCCATACTTTTTCATTAAGTTTTTCAAGTATTTTATCTTCTATATTATCCGAAATTGCAGATACTTGCGTATGTGAATCGGCATTGCAGACAATAAAATATTTGCAAATAGAATTTTTCAGTTTTGAAAGATTAAGACTAATGATATTTTGAGCCTTTTTTTCCTGCATGGCGTCAACAGCAACATTCAGCAGTTCTGTTGTATTATCCGTATTTTTATATTTTTTAGCGGCTTTTTTTTCCATTTAATAAATTAAAATTTGCACAAAAGTAAGATTTTTTTTTAAGATTTCTCACATAACGTTTATCTTTGTATCCGATAAAGTGTAATTAAACATGATTAAAACTGCGGAAACAGAAGAAAAAACAGGTTATAAAATATTGTGGTACAGCGAAACGGAATCAACTAACGATTTGGCTCATGCAGCCATTGGTAAAAATGAACCGAACGGTACGGTTTTCGTTGCCGACACTCAAACCAAAGGTCGCGGACAGCGAAACAATACATGGGAAAGCGAACCTTCAAAAAATTTAACATTTTCAATTATTCTGTATCCGGTTTTTTTGAAAGTTGAAGAGCAGTTTTTGCTTTCGAAAGCGATATCTGTCGCCATAGTTGATTTGTTGAATGAATACGGTGTACCTGCAAAAATAAAATGGCCAAACGATATTTATACGGGAGATAAAAAAATCACGGGAATTTTAATTGAAAACAACATTATCGGAAATTATGTTGCATCTTCTGTCGTTGGCGTAGGATTAAATGTAAATCAGCGCATTTTTGTGTCGAATGCGCCGAACCCTGCTTCAATTGCCAATGAACTCGGAAAAGAATTTGACCGCAAAATTTTACTGGAACGTTTGCTGTTTCTGTTTGATCGGCGGTATAAAGCGCTTGTATTGCACGATTGCGAAAAACTCGAAAAAGATTATTTTTCTTATCTTTACCGCAATGATGGCTGGTATTTGTATGCAATCGGCGAAAATAAATTCAATGCAAAAATAGCCGGCATATCAAACATAGGCGAATTGCTTCTCGAAACCGAAAGCGGCGAACAGCGAAAATTCGGATTCAAAGAAATAGCATTTGTCATTTGAAAACGGGATTTTTCAAAAATAATAATTTATTTTGCAGTATGAAGTTTTTTCATTTATTTTGCATAAGAATTAAAATACAGTGAATTATGAAAAAACTCGTTTTATTTTTTGTTTTCATACAAATATTTTGTCTGCTGTATGGTCAGCACAAACCGCAACACTTTACCGAAGGAGCCGATATTTCCAATGCTTTTGATACCGCTCGTCTGCATCGTATCGATGCTGCTTATCAACGACTTGTTGACGAAGGCATATTGCCGAATGCCGTAACATTTGTTGCTCATAAGGGAAATATTGTACATTACAAATCGTTCGGATGGCGTGATATTGATAAAAAAATACCTTGTCGCAAAGATGATATTTTTCGCATGGCATCTCAAACCAAAGCCATTGCCGCTGTTGCGCTTATGACGCTTTTTGAGGAAGGCCGCTTTCAACTTGACGAAAATATAAAAAAATATATTCCCGAATTTGAAAATCCGCAGGTAATAGAAACTTACAATCCGCTTGACACAACTTTTACAACACGTCCTGCAACACGCGATATTACTGTTCGCCATTTAATTACGCATACATCTGGAATTTCGGCATACGATGCTCAAATGTCGGCAATATGCGCAAAAAATGGAATTCCTACGCTCAACACAAAGGCTGACATTACGCTTGGCGAAGCCATTCGGCGTTTGGCAAAAATTCCTTTGGTGCACGATCCTGGCGAAAAATTCACTTATGGCATTAGCGTTGATGTGCTTGGTTATTTGATTGAAATACTTTCGGGAAAATCGGTTGATGTGTTTATAAAAGAACGTATTCTTGATCCGCTCGGCATGAAAGATACTTATTTTTATTTGCCTAACGACAAGGTAGAAAGGCTGGTTACTCTTTATGAATACCCGAAAGACGGAAAATTGAAAAAAAGCAATCATCCTGTTCATCAGTCATTTCCGTATGAAGGTGCAAAAAAATTTTTCAGCACGGGAGCCGGTTTGAACGGAACGATTGAAGATTATGCAAAATTCTGTCAAATGATTTTGAACGATGGCGAATTTAATGGAGTGCGTATTCTTGGTCGAAAAACTCTTGAAATGATGCGTCATAACAGTGTTGGCGATCTTCGCGGCGAAATAGGTTTTGGCATGGCTTGGGACGTTTTTCGCGAACAGTATGCACATCGTTCGATTGCTTCCACAGGTTCGTCGCGCTGGGGCGGAATGTTCGG
>JAIRKV010000299.1 GCA_031259935.1 Prevotellaceae bacterium
GACTACGGTTTTCAGCAATTTTTCGGCATCAGCCTGTAACTGCTCGTGCTCGGTTTTATTGTCTTTCAGCCCGAAAGCATAATACAGTTCTTTCCAGTTTACAAGTGGAATTATATCATTGAGTTCGATACTGTCAAAAACATGCACGCCTGAAAATTCAGGCACAAAAATTTGCTCGCCGTTCCAGTCAAGTTTCAATTTGTTTTTTCGTGCTTCGTCAATGCTGATGCGTGTTTTGGATTTTTTTTCGATTTCGTATTTTTGTTTCAAGTTATTATATTCCATGTTCAAATTTTTCAGATAAGCGTCTTTCAGTTCGGGTGATAAAATATTTTTTATTACATCTACGCTTCGCGAAGCATCTTTCACATATATAACTCCTTCATTATATTTGGCGGCAATAGCAACGGCGGTATGTAATTTGCTGGTAGCTGCTCCGCCTATCAGCACGGGAATTTTAAGATTATTTGCTTTTGCAGCATCTACTACGCGAATCATTTCGTCGAGCGATGGCGTTATCAATCCGCAAAGTCCTATCACATCTGCCTTTTCGCGAATTGCCGTATCAATAATCTGTTTTGCCGGCACCATCACTCCCAAATCAATGATTTCACAGCCGCTGCATGATAATACAATGCTCACAATGTTTTTTCCTATATCGTGCACATCGCCTTTTACCGTTGCAAGCAAAACTTTTTTTGTGCTGCGGCTGTCTGCATTTTTCAATTTTTCCTGTTCAATCAACGGCTGTAAACAGGCAACGGCTTTTTTCATCACGCGTGCGCTTTTTATCACCTGCGGCAAAAACATTTTTCCTTCACCAAACAAATCGCCGACACGATTCATTGCCTGCATCAACGGCTGTTCTATTATTTGTACAGGTCCGTACTGTTTCAGCAGTTTGTCGATAATTTCTTCTATTTTATCGGGAATACCTTTGATAAGTGCAAACTGTAACTGCTCGTCAGGCGACAAGTTATCGCTGTGAGTTTGACCGGTTTTATCATCTTTTATAATATTTTTTTTGATATTCTTTTCGCTGTATTCCAAAAGCCTTTCCGTTGCATCGTTATGTTTATTCAGTACAACATCTTCAACAAGTTTCAAAAGCTGAGGGTCTATTTCGCTGTATATTATCTGCATTGCCGGATTCACAATTCCCATATCCATTCCTGCCGCTATTGCGTGATAAAGAAACACCGAATGAATTGTTTCGCGAATCACAGTATTTCCGCGATAAGCGAACGACAAATTGCTAACGCCTCCGCTTACTTTGGCGTATGGAAGATTTTGTTTTATCCATGTACAGCAACGTATAAAATCAACCGCATACGAGTTATGTTCTTCGATTCCTGTTGATATGGCAAGAATATTCGGGTCGATAATTATATCATGAGGCGGAAAATTTATTTTTTCCGTAAGCAGGCGGTATGCACGTGCTGCTATCCTGATTTTTCTGTCGAAAGTGTCAGCCTGACCCTGTTCATCGAATAACATCACAACTGCTGCCGCTCCAAACTTTTTAATATATTCGGCTTTTTCCAGAAAATCGGTTTCTCCGTCTTTCAGGTTTATGGAGTTCACTATTGATTTTCCCTGCAAACATTTTAATCCCGCTTTGATAACATCCCATTTCGACGAATCAACCATAACGGGAACTCGGGATATATCAGGATCCGAAGCAAGCATATTCAAAAAGTCGCACATTGCTTTTTGCGAGTCAATCATTGCATCATCCATGCAAACATCTATAATTTGCGCTCCATCTTCAATCTGTTGACGTGCAATTGATATGGCTTCTTCAAATTTTTGTTCTTTTATCAGACGCGCAAATTTTTTTGAACCTGCAACATTTGTCCGTTCACCAATATTTATAAAATTATTTTCATTCGACACTTTCAGAATTTCCAGTCCGCTGAATGTGGTAACATGATTTTGTTCTATCGGTTTTCGAGGTCGATATTTGCAGGCTTTTTCCGCTATTTTTTTTATATGCTCTGGCGTTGTTCCGCAACATCCGCCAATTATGTTTACCCAGCGGTTTTTCAATATCAGTTCCACATCGTTTGCCATATCATCGGGCGACAGCGTATATTTCCCGAACTGGTCGGGAAGTCCGGCATTGGGATATACGCATATATTGAAAGTTGAAATACGTGCAAGTTCTTCTATATACGGCATCATTTGTTTTGAGCCAAATCCGCAATTCAATCCCAGGGTGAACAAATTCATGCTTGCAAATGTGGTATAGAAAGCCTCCAAAGTTTGCCCCGACAAAGTTCTGCCGCCCGTATCGCTTAATGTTACCGAAATCATAACAGGAATATCAACTGATTTTTGCCTGCAACAGTCGTTTATTGCAACAAGAGCAGTTTTGGCGTTCAGCGTATCGAAAACAGTTTCAACCAGAATAATATCAACTTTTCCGTCAATCAAACCGCAAATCTGGTCGCAATAAGCATTGTAGAGTTCATCAAATGTTAAGTTTCGATAAGCAGGATTTGAAACATCCGGCGACATCGAAAGCGCTTTGTTTGCAGGTCCGACAGAGCCTGCAACAAAACGCGGTTTTTCATTTGTCGAAAACTCGTCGGCAGCCTTGCGCGCAAGCAGCGCCGCCCGATAATTTATTTCGTAAGCCATTGATTCCATTTTATAATCGGCAAGCGAAATTGCATTTGCATTAAGCGAATTTGTTTCGATAATATCCGAACCTGCTGCAAGATATGCTCGGTGAATATCCATAACAGCCTGTGGCTGAGTCAGCACAAGTATATCATAATTGCCGGTTATTTCGACATCCGATTTTGCAAACATTGAGCCGCGATAATCTTTTTCTTCAAATCCGTATTTCTGAATCATCGTACCCATTGCACCGTCAAGCACAAGTATCCTTTCTTTTATAAGTTGCGTCAAATTTTTATTCATTCAGATGTATATATGATTTTGCAAAAGTAGTAAAAAACAGTTAATGTTGAAGTATGCGGACTGTTTGAAAAAATAATAACAGTAAGAATTTTTCCATTTCGCTAACAATATTGTCAGTTATCGGTTTGAAATTTTATTTCCGTTTGAGTATCCAATAATTTATAAGATAACCGGTGAAACGGCGTTGTGCCGTATCTGGCAATGGCAAAGCGATGTTTTTTTGTGGGATAGCCTTTGTTTTGTTCCCAGCCGTATTGAGGGTGTATTTTTGCAATTTTTTCCATAAATTCATCTCGATGAGTTTTCGCTAAAATTGAGGCTGCCGCAATACTTTTGTATTTTTCATCGCCTTTTATTATGGTTTTATGTGCGATATTTCCGTATTGTTTAAAACGGTTTCCATCTACAATTATAAATTCAGGCTGTACTTTAAGTCCCGACAACGCTTTGTGCATAGCCAAAATAGAAGCGTTAAGAATATTTATTCTGTCGATTTCCTTATTGTCAACCGATGCAACAGACCAGGCAATTGCTTCGTTTTCGATAATTTTGCGAAGTTCTTTTCGTTGTTTTTCAGTAAGTTGCTTGGAATCGTTAAGTACAGAATGTTCAAAACTGTCTGGTAAAATAACAGCAGCAGCAAAAACAGGACCTGATAAACATCCACGTCCGGCTTCATCGCAGCCGGCTTCAGGTTTTACTGTGCCAAAGCAGGATTTTAATTCAGTTATTTTCAAAACATTATTTATTTTCAGCAGATTAATTCAGATGCAAAAATATATATTTCATTTGCAAATACCAAACATATTCCGTCATTTTGAGTTATCGCAAAATGTAATTTTAACACATCATGTTCAGGATAAGAATAAAAAAATTTATTGAATTATTATAAAGTGTTGTTAAAAATTTGAGTTTTTTCTTAAAAAATTTTTGAACTATGGCAGTAAAATACACAGTAAACGAAAGAGGAAATCCATTGCAACCTCAACAACCAAAGAAATGGTACGCCAATGCAAGGAACGTTTAAAAATTTAAAGATTTAAAGAATAATATGGAAGTAAAACAAAACTGATAGAAAATTTTAATATCATATTATTGCTGATTTTTTTATTCGTGAGGAGCGACTGAATAATTGAATTATGCATATCATAATATGTATTAAATTCGCTTTAATTTATGTATTATAAAAAAACTTATGCCTTATTCCAAAAAAATCATATAAATTTGAGCGAAATTGTATAATATAAATTATTAAAATCAAAATATGGCAACGAAAAGTTTACAGAAATTTGCATGTATGATACTGGTTTTATTCGCTGTTGCCTGTTCGGAAAACAAAAAAGGCGACGCATATCAAAAAACCGTATCGGTAAAAACCGTTGAAGTAAATTCAATAACTAAAACCGCATCACGTAATTATGTGGGAACTGTTGAAGAAGAATCATCTTCGGCGTTGAGTTTCAGCATATCGGGCAACGTTATTAATGTGTATGTTGCAGAAGGACAAAAAGTGAACAAAGGAATGTTGCTGGCTCAAGTATCAGCCGAAAATCTGCAAAGCAGTTATGATGCGGCGCAGGCTACATTTAAACAGGCTGAAGATGCAATGAAGCGAATGCAAATGCTGTACGACAGTCAAAGCCTGCCCGAAATAAAATATATCGAAGCACAGACCAAACTCGAACAGGCAAAATCGGCTTTGCACATTGCCGAAAAAAACATTTCGGATACTAAACTTTATGCACCTTTCGACGGCATTATCGGAAAAAGGCTGATTGATATGGGCGAAAATGTTATTCCGGGAAAACCGGTATTTACTCTTCTGAAAACAAACACGGTGAAAATAAAATTTTCGGTTTCCGAAAACGAAATCTCAAATATTGACAGGCACGGCGAGGCAACAGTTATCGTTGCAGCGCTCGGCGGCAAACAGTTCAAAGGAATGGTAACGGAAAAAAGCATAACCGCAAATAATATCACGCATACTTATGATGCAAAAATAAAATTGGATAACGATTCCGGCGAGTTGATTCCGGGAATGGTATGTCGAGTGCTGTTAAATAAAATTTACAGCAGCGAAATATTTGTATTGCCAAACAGTTCCGTTCTTGTTGCGCATGATGGTCGCCGTTTTGTGTGGCTTGTAAAAAACGGTTATGCAACGGCAACAACAGTAAACACCGGCGAATTTACCGATTCGGGCGTGATAATTGAAAGCGGTCTTAATGTCGGCGATAAAGTGATTGTCGAAGGTTATCATAAAGTAAGCGAAGGAATGAAAGTATCTGAAATATAAATAGTCGTTCCTTAAAAATAAAAAAATCAGCAATGATACGACATTATTTCTGTCAGTCTTGTTTTGACATAAAAGCAAGAAGCACGTCATTGCGAACTGCGCGAAGCAATCCAGAAAAAACACAAAGCACAGGTCTGGATTGCTTCGTCATTTCATTCCTCGCAATGACGTGCTTATTTAAATCTTTAAATTATTAAATTCTTATATCATTTTAAATATCCAAATACCTTAACGGTATCAATTCAACGTCGGTTAATTTTCCTGGTACGTAGTTGTTTATTTTATTCACATAAAAGCAGCAGCCGTATTTATTAAGGTACACAGGTATGGAATGGTCGAAGTCTTTTAAATCCAAAGGGCTAAGGTGAAATTTTTCAATCACCAAACGGCAGCGGTCGAGCATACCTTTAACAACTGTATCATATTCGTTTATAAATATTTCCATGCCTGCGGGTTCAAACTCGGCGGTCCAGAAACTGTTCAAAATAAAAATGGAACCGCCGTATATCAATCTTAAATTAGTATCTGTTTT
>JAIRKV010000003.1 GCA_031259935.1 Prevotellaceae bacterium
ATAATATTTTTTTATTTTTGCACCGTAAAACATAAATTAAAATACAACAGAAATAAAATACAATATGAATAATTATTTTTTAAAATGTGACATATCTGGTATCCAATCGTTTATATTTAACGTTCCGTCAGATGGTGCGACCCGGGAAATAAAAAAGCGATCGATTTTTATAACAAAAATTTCAGACGGCTGTTTAGAAAAATTTCGACAAAAATTTAATTCCCAAGATCTATACAATGGCGGAGGAAATTTTTACGTGCGCATAGTGTCGGAATCAAACGATGCAGCGATACGGAAATTCATCGCGGACGTCCAAAAGTCATATTTGCAATTAGATGTTTTTCCATATTTTGCTTTCATAAAAGATAATGGAGATGATGTCGGCGAACTGTTACTGAAAGTGAATCATGAAATGCAAAAAGCCAAACTTCAACGACCGCTTACAGCAGGGTTACTGGATACGGAATTGCCTGATTTTGGGAATATTGATATTCGCAAATTAAACGCCGATATTAACGGACAGGTTCCCAAAGACAGTTACGGTAATTTTCTTGACTTTGATATGATATCGGCAAAATCCGAAGGTGATGACAAATTAGCCGCTATAAAACTTGATGTGGATGACCTCGGACAATTATTTCGTAATTTGAGTGAAAATGACTATAAAACATTGTCTGACGCGTTAAAAGATTTCTTCAATGAAAAATTACGGAATTTGATTATCGACAAAAAAATGACGCAAAACATTTATGTAGTATTTTCAGGCGGAGATGACTGTTTTCTTATTGGGAGTTGGAATGTGATTTTTGATTTGGCAATCGAGATGAGAAACAGTTTTCAAGAATTTCAAGAGGAATTGAAACAGAAAATTCAACTTCCAAAAAAAGAAATTACTTTTTCTGCCGGCATTGTTGTTGTTCCGGCTAAATATCCAATGATACGGCTTACCGAAGAAGTAGAAGAAGCGCTTGACAGTTCCAAAAGGGCACAAAATAAAAACAGCATTACGGTTTTTGGCAAGACCATCAGTTGGAACGAATTTAAAAATTCACAAGAAATTGCAGCACAGTTAAAGATGCTTATATCGGAAAAGGGAGAATCCGGGAGCCTTATTGAAAGGATAAAATCAAGCAATATCGGCTTCGATAAATTGCAGAAAAAAGCACAGGATGGATATATCAATATTCCTAAGGTATGGCGATTGAAATATTATTTGCGAAATGTTAAAGAAGAGAACAAAACGGAAATAGAAAAACTTTTTGAAAACTATTCGCAGGCTATTGTAAAAACCTTTTTAGGTAAAGATTGTGTAAACCCCGAGTTGTATCCCATTGCTGCTCGCTGGGCAGAATTATTGTTAAAAAAACCGGAAAAAACAAATTAAATAACAAATTAAAAATTTATAATTATGTCGAATTATCCACAACAAAATCAAAAAAGAGGAAACAATTTTCAAAATCCTCATTCTAATAAAAAGAAAGAAACCAAAACATTCGATGAGCTTGCAAAAGAGGTGAAAGACAGTATTTTCAGAGATAATTTTGATGAAATATTGCAAATGAGTAAAACACCACAGTTAGATAATCTGCTATACTCGATTGAAATATTTGCAGGTCGTTCGCAAGTGGAAAATCCTACCAAAAAGCAACTGGGAGCGACCGTAACGACAAGTCAGTTGCGCAATGTTTATGACAAAGTACTAAAAACAAAACATGTAAACGATCTGAAAATGATTCGTCCACAATTGGCTTATATTGCAGGGCGAGAGAAGGGTGTTGAGGTTCAGAAATTCTTAGCATTTTTAGATTTTCTGATTAAATCTATCCACAACAACGAACAGGTTAAAGAATTTAAAGTGTTTTTTGAAGCTGTCGTTGCCTATCACAAATTTTATGGTAAAAAAAATAATCAAAATTAGAAAATATGAAATTAGAACGCACAAAAACAGTAAGAGGAACGATTCTGCTTGAATCGGGATTACACATAGGAGGTTCAAAATCGTCGCTGGACATTGGCGGATTGGATTCACCTGTTATAAAAACGCCGCAGGGTATTCCGTATATTCCCGGAAGCTCGTTAAAAGGTAAAATCCGCTCATTGCTCGGATTGAAAGAGGGAAGCAAAGACGTGAATACCGACCCTCCGTTGCTCAAAAAAATGTTTGGCTATCAAGGCAGCAGCGGAAACAGTAACGACGGGGAAATATCTCGATTAATATTCAGGGATGCTCCTTTGGATACGGAGCATTTCGAGAAAAATTTCAAAGATAAAGACTCCGTGCTCGAAACCGATTTTACCGAAGCCAAATGGGAAAACACAATAAACCGGTTTGAAGGAAAGGCAAAATCCGGCGGACTTCGGCAATTGGAACGCGTGCCTGCAGGCGCTCAATTTAACTTTGAAATTATAATCAATGTATTTGATACAGATAAAGATATTGACATTGAAAAAGAATTAAAAGAAGGCTTAGCGCTTTTGGAAAACAACTATTTGGGCGGCAGTGGCTCTCGCGGCTATGGAAAAGTGAGCATCAAATATGAAATATCGTAAATATGCAGGCTATTATATTAAAATCAGGCGCAGGCACACGCTTCCATTTCGGTGAAGTGCTGGGAAGCGCTGAAGGTAAAAATGCCAATGCGCAGCAAGCCATTTCATCGATTTTACATTCCGACACTCTTTTTTCGGCAATTGTAAATGCATGGGCGCTTCGGAATCCCGAAACTGTTGATTCATTTATCGCCGCCTGTCGAAGCAATGAATTTAAAATTTCTTCAGGCTTCTATTGTTTGAAAACCGGCGAACGAACTGTCTTTTTTCTCCCCAAACCGGTATCACTTAATTTGTGTACTGCAAATGACCCGAAAGCATTGAAACGTGTAAAAATGATTTCCGTCGGCGTATGGGAAAAAGGATTGTTGCCGGATGATTGGCTTGATAAAAACAAATGCACTTTATTGCAAAACAATACGATTGTAGCGCTGAAAGAAGAAGTAAATGAAAACATGAAATTGTATGAATTGCAAACTTCGCCCAAAATAAAAGCCCGAACAGAAAACAGAGAAGACAGTTTTTTCTGGCAAACCAATTTGCATTTGCTCTCCGACGAAAATCATACGGTGAACTGGTATTTTATTGTTGAAAATAAATTAAATGATGCTCTTAATAACCATTTGACCGATGCCTTACAAACTTTGATGCATTTGGGCATTGGTGGCGAACGTTCGTCGGGATGCGGCAGCCTGACAGACTTCGAAAAGTTGAATTTTTCGTTGAATTTGCCCGACACGCAACCCTACCATGCAAGCATTTCACTGGTAATACCGAAAAAAGATGAATTGTCGGACAACTGTTTTTATCTTACCGTAAAACGCGGAGGACGCTATTTTGACAATAACGAACACTTGAAAATGGTTCAGGCATTGATTGAAGGCGCTGTTTTTGAAAAAAACATTCAAGGACAAATAGTTGCACTGAAAGAACAGCCGCTTGTTTTACGCTATGGGCTGAGCCTGACGCTCCCGCTACATGATAATTTTGTAAATAATTTAATATGACAACAACTACTAAATTAGAGATAACAACACTTTCGCCCGTGACCATTGGCTCTGGAGCAGAATGGTCGCCATACGCCGATTATGTGATAGACAAAGACAAAGACCTGTTTTATTTATTAGACCGAAATAAAATTATAAAAAAGATTGCCGAAAACGACAGATGGCTGGAACAGTATGTCAATGGTGTAGCTTCCGGGATGAATAATAACCGCAGCGAGTTTGATCTGAAAATATTTCTGACTGACATCCTGCGCGAAAGTATTGACAATATGAGTGTATTTCGTTGCCATGTATTATCCGACAAAGTAAGCCGCAAACTTCCTGTTAAAGCCTTGTTAAGGACGCCGTTATATGACGCTTATATTCCGGGAAGCACGCTCAAGGGAGCGTTTAAAACAGTATTAATGTACAAGAAGATAAAAAATGCAGATATAGAATTGGTATTACAATATTGCGCTTTGTCCGACCAGCGTGAACGCGATATAGAAATTAACGGATGGCTTGAGAAACAGGAACAGAAGATTGAAGGGCAAGAACTACGATCGAAAATAATTCAACAGGTTACAGACAGCACGCCTATACCCAAAGAAAATTCAATAATAGTAGATTGCTGGCGCAATATGCCGTTGCGGTTCGATTGCATAAGAGAAAAGGCAACCTCGCAATTTGAACTGACACTGAATAAATATACCTGGCAGGAACTGGCAGAAAATATCAACTCTTTTTCGCATGATACACTTGTAAGAGAATTTAATTTACTTGAAGACGATGATAAAAATAAAGAATACATGGATGAATTGGAGAAGATTTTGGATTCATGCGATAAATCTCCGGCAAACGTAGCATATATGAGAATCGGCTTTGGTAAAGGCTATTTTGCCAATTCCATAGGAGATGCGCTGTTTGCTTATATTGAAGATTTAGAAGATGCGCAAACAAAACAAAAGATGGAGAACATATTCCAGAAATACCTGCAGCGTATTTTTAAAAAAGGCAACAAAATAATACAGAATTTCGATATGTATAAATTCCCGCGCACGCATTTACACACAATCAAGCAGCAAAAACCGTTAGGCTGGATAAAAATTGAAAAGGTATAAGTTGCGACATAATAAAAGAACATGAATAGAAAAATATTTTTAAGTTTTTTGGGCACAAACGATTATGTAGAATGTGTCTATTCGTATAAAGATTATCATAGTGCTGTTGTTAAATTTGTTCAATCAGCATTAATTGATATGTGTTGTAAGGAATGGGGTAAGGATGATGAAATATTAATATTTACAACAGAGGAAGCATTAAATAAAAATTGGGAAAAGTTAGGACAGGAATGTAAAGCCCGAATTTCGATGAAAAACATTGATATTCCAAATGGAAAAGATGAAGAAGAGATTTGGAAAATATTTGAGATTATCTATAATCAATTAGAAAATAATGATGAACTGTATGTAGATATTACCCATAGTTTTCGTTCTATTCCATTATTGGCTTCTTCTTTATTGCAATATGCCAAATCGCTGAAAAATATTTCGGTACAAGCCATTTATTACGGCGCATTTGATACTTTGGGAAACGCAAGAGATATTAAGATACGGATTCCTAATCCCACCGACAGGATTGTGCCAATCTTTGATTTAAATGCATTCTCTAAGATTCAGGATTGGTCGGTTGCAGCTAATGATTTCATCTGTTATGGAAATACACAACGCTTATGTGAATTAACAGCGAACGATATCAAACCTGTTCTTAGCCAAACGCAAATAGAGAATAAAGCCGCAAGGAATTTAAATGCGTTGAATAAAAAAATCAAAGAAGTCAGCTTGAATATCAGAACTAACAGAGGGAA
>JAIRKV010000140.1 GCA_031259935.1 Prevotellaceae bacterium
TTGTTTTTTTATTTCATCCACATAAGTGCGATTGTTGCAGAGGCGCGGAACTTTGTTTTGTCCTCCGAGTTTTCCTTTCGATTTCAACCAGTTGAAAAATGTTCCTTTCGGCAAAGCGACAACCTGAGGCATGCCAAGACTTAAATTATATGAACGTTTTGCTTCGTAATCGGAATTTACTTTTTTGAGCGTTTCATCAAGTATTTCGGTAAATTTTTCGATACTTGCAGGCGGTATTTCAAATTCGATAAGCCATTCGTGAGCGCCGTTAGTATTTTCGCCAAAATAAACAGGCGCTGCCGTATAATCGCTAATAACGGCTACTGTTTCGGCGCAGGCTTTGTTGAGCGCCGCTTCTGCATTGTCAATAATAATTTCTTCGCCGAAAGCGTTTATAAAATGTTTTGTTCGTCCCGTAATTCTGAAAAGATATGGCGATTTTGAAGTAAATTCAACAGTATCGCCGATTTTATAGCGCCATAATCCTCCGTTGGTAGAAATTATAACTGCATAATTTTTACCTTTTTCAATATCCTGAAGCATTACTGTTTGCGGATTTTCTTTGTCCCATTCTTCCACGGGAAGAAATTCATAATAAATTCCGCAATCGAGTAGCAGCAGTAAATCTTTATTTTCGGGCGAATACTGTACGCCAAAAAAACCTTCGGAGGCATTATATGTTTCCCAATAATTTACACTGTCGGAAGGCAGCATTTTTTTATACTGTTCGTAATAAGGATTAAACGAAACGCCTCCGTGAAAAAATGCTTCAAAATTTTTCCATGTTTCAAGAACAGGTTTTCCTGTTTTCTGCACTGTGTATTTGAGCAAAACCATAAGCCACGAAGGAACTCCGGCCATTGCGGTTACATTTGCACGAATTGATTTTGATGCAAGTTTTTCTAATTTTTCTTCCCAGTCGGGCAAAAGTATTGTTTTACGGTCGGGCGTGCGACTAAAAGCAGCCCAAAATGGAAGATTGCTTACAAGAATTGCCGAAATATCGCCTGTGAAAATACCATCGCCAAGTGCATTTATCTGACGGCTGCCGCCAAGCACAAGTGTTTTCCCTGAAAGAATTTTGCTTTTTGGAAATGAATTGAGATAGAGAGCAAGCATTTCTTTTCCTGCTTTGTAATGGCATTTGTGCAGCGATTCGCGCGTTACGGGAATATATTTGCTTTTGTCGCCTGTAGTTCCGCTCGACATTGCAATCCAGCGCACAGGCGTATCCCACAGCACATTTTGTTCTTTGTGCGTAACTATTCGTTCGACATACGGTTTGAGGCTGTCGTAATCGCTTATGGGAACTGTTTTTCGGAAATCATCCGTATTTTTTATTCCATCGAAGTTAAACTGCCTGCCAAAAACCGTATTTTTTCCGTGCAAAATAAGATTTTTGAATATTTCGCGCTGTATTTCGTCGCCGCAACTGACGTAGCGATTTATGTTTTTCATCGACGACATTAAAATTTTATTTCCGATTTCAGTCAGCATGTTATGTTAAATTTATCGTATTATTTATTTAATATTTTATTTTATAATTTAATGATTTTAATGGATTACGATTAAAAAGATTTCTCAAAACGCCTACGACAACGTTTATTGTGATAGGATTACCTGTGAAATTAATTATATTGCCTAATGTATAATCCACAATATGGTATTTTGCTCTTAATCCTATATAGGTAAATCCTTTAATGTAATATCTATATGCAAACCCGACGGATAAATCGTACGAATAAACATATAATGGTTTGATGTCATTATCTTTATCTTCTCCTATCACTTCAAGATTATCGAATGCTAATCCTGCGACTAATTGAAATTCATGTCTTTTTTTTGCATATATTTCGCATCCTATATCCAGTCCGATATTTCCACCAAAAAAATGTTTGCTTTGTTGAGGCTCAAAATTTTTTCTTTTCACATAATAATAATTAGGCGAGTTTATGAATTTAAATGACATTGTTATATCATAATTGATTTTTTTACTTTTTAAACCTAATTGAAATCCTATTTCGGGATGTACACCCAACAATTTCAGATTGCCTGTAGGTATCCATGTTCCGGTAAAAAACGAAAAGTGATATTTATTTTGATTAATAATTCCGTTGATAATTTCATAGTAATCGCTATGCAATACCGTTCCTTCATATTTTTTAGTTTGTATTTTTAAGAAAATACTGTCGCTGTTTATATCGTTGCTGTAAAATTCAGCCAGTAAATACTCAATAGATTCGAGGTCGTATGTTTTTTTCAAATCTTCAGCCAGTCCACAAGTATATATGTCAAATTCCTGTCCGGGAGGAATAAATCCATAATATTGTTTATAATTGTCGTAGTCATAATACAATTCTTTTTTTTTCATCTCCATACGTTCTTGATAATTGAGCATGTTGTGAAGAATTTTATCATGCAATAAAGAGTCTACAAAATTTCGTTCTTTCAAAGATAAAAGAATTTTTGCTCTGAAAACAGGCTCTCTCATGCCGCATTTCGTTTCCCAATAATGAAGTATTTTTTTTGCAGAATCTATATTGTTTTCTGTCATATATTTTACATAGTATAATCCGCTATTGTAAGAAATGTCGGAACAATCTATTTGCCTGCTAAATAGCAATTCATCTAAATCCTGACAAAAAACATTGTTTGTAAAAATCAGAGAGAATAAAATAAATATTTTTTTCATATTGCTGATGATTTTTATTTTTTTATTTCAAATTTTCAATATGTTTTTTTTCCAGTTCAAGCAATAAAATCGGCTCGTCGGTTGTGATGTAATCAGCGCCATGTTCAAGGAAATATTTCATGTCATTCGGGTCGTTTACAGTCCAAACGTTAATGTTTATTCCTTTGATTCGTGCGGCGTTTATCATGTCTTCATTTGACTTAAATACTTTATAATTGAAATCCATGCCCGTTTTTCTGTCAAAAACGATATCGCCCGTATTTTGCGTTTCGCTCAGAAAAGCAACACGCGCATTCGGTTTTTTTTCTTTTATACGCTGCAAATACGAATAATCGAAACTTATGTAAAAAATCCAGTCTTCGGCTTTGTAGCGGTCTACTGTTTCGAGAATTTTATCAACAGCGGCAAAGCCATGTTCTTTGCTTACTGCCGAAGGTTTTATTTCTAAAAAGGCTATTGCAGTTTCCTGACTTATCAAAATTTTCATAATATCGTCGAGCAGGGCAACAGTTTCGCCGTTCGACAGTTTTTTTTGCTGTAATTGTGCGAGAGTGCTTTTTTCCACAGGCAATCCTTGAAAATCGGCATCGTGATTGAGAACTAAAACCGAATCGGCTGTAAGATAAACATCAAATTCGCTGCCGCCGCAGCCAAGTTCAATTGCTCTTTTGAACGAGGCTACCGAATTTTCAGGAAGTTTATCGGCTTTCCATGCGCCGCGATGAGCAACAACTCTGTTGTCGCCAAGTCTTTGCGCCGATACAAAAATCGAAGTCGTCAGCATCAGCATGACTGTTAATTTAATTTTTTTCATATTTTTATTTTTTAATTAAAGTTCATTGTTTTATTTTATTAAACAGTTTTCAATATCGCGAAATCCTGCAAGAAATTCCCGTACAGACAAACGTTTTTTTCCTGCTAAATGAATATCGGTAATGCTTATAAAACCTCCGTTACAGGCAACTTTTAAAAATATTTTTCCATCCGATTTTACAGTTCCCAAAGGTAAATCATGTTCGATATTTTCGTAGTCGGCAGAATAAATTTTTGCAGAAATTTTTTGTTTATCCCTGTTTGTAAATTCACACCAAGCCGCAGGGTAAGGACTTAATCCGCGTATGAAATTGTAAATTTCTTCAGGTTTTTGCGTCCAGTCGATTTTACATGTTTCTTTAAAAAGTTTCGGCGCAGGTTTCAAATCTTCGCTTTCATGCTGCTGCTGTAAATCGACGTTTTTGCATGCAATTGCATCAACCGTTTTCAGTACAAGCGCAGCGCCTTTTTCCATTAATTTATCATGTAATGTTCCTGCGTTATCGTTATGTTTTATTTCTACTTTTTCCGAAAAAATGATTTTTCCCGCATCAATTTCATTATTGATGAAAAATGTTGTAACTCCGGTAATTTTTTCGCCGTTCATTATTGCCCGATTTATGGGCGCTGCTCCGCGATATTGCGGTAATAAAGAGGCATGAAGATTGAACGTTCCCAGCGAAGGAATCTGCCAAACAATTTCGGGCAACATTCGAAATGCGACAACAATAAAAAGTTCGGCTTTATATTGATTAAGCGTATTTAAAAATTCTTCATCTTTCAATTTTTGAGGTTGCAGCACAGGTAAATTCGCTTTTTGTGCATAAATTTTTACTGCTGATTGCTGCAATTTTTGCCCGCGTCCGGCAGGTTTGTCCGGAACAGTAACAACGGCAACAATATTATATCCGTTTTCTACAAGCATTTTCAATGGCGCAACCGCAAAATCGGGCGTTCCCATATAAATTATTCTGATGTTTTTTGCCGATGTTATTACCATTTTATTTTTTTCAGTATATATTCAACATGATTGCTGGTTGCTTTTATTTTCTCTAACTTTCTCGTTAAAAGTTTGATTGCCGCTTTTCTCAGAAAAAGTATTTTTGTTTTGAAAATTCGCAATTCGATTTCGGGATATTCTTTAAGTTTTTCGTTCAGTCCTTCGTTTTGTATTCCCCAAAATCTTGATAACATTTCATCGTATTCGCTGTAATAAGTTTCAATATCTCCGGTTTCAAGTTTTTTTAATTTTATTTTTGATAAAAGATTATCAGTATCGGTATCGAATTTTTTCAACAAATGCAATAATGTTTCCAAACCGATATTTGTGTTGAATTCAACAGGTTTGTGATAACCTTTTTTATCGTCTATTCTAAACAGTCGCCTGAAATATTGAGTATATTTGTCGGCATCAAACAAAGCCGAGTCGGTAGTTGCTTTATTCATCAAAAATATTCCGAGCGGTAAAAACAAAGCATCTGCAAACCACATTGCAAAAGCAACGGGAAGAACTCCCTGTACAGCCATTTTTTTTGTAATTGTAGATAATATAAAATATGCTATAAATATCAGCAATGAAGCAACTGTCGGCATTCCCAAACCGCCTTTGCGAATGATTGCTCCGAACGGCGCTCCTATCAAAAAGAAAATGAAACAGGCAATTGACAGCGTGAATTTATAATGCCATTCAACTTTGGCTGAACGTATATTTTGTTCATTACTTGTAATATCAGTTGTAATCATCGACATTGTTGAAAGTGCGGAAGTGGATTTTTCCAGGGCATATCGCAATGCTTCGACTTTTTGGTCGCGCGAAAATTCATTAAAAACCGAATCGGCATTAATTATATTTGGCGGTCTGATTTGTACCGCATTTTTTCTTAAAGATTTTGTAACGGTATCAATTTCCATGCGGTTGTCAAGCGATTGCGATTGACTGTATTCCGTCCAAAAATAATCGACTTTTGTTTTTTGAATCTCCGAAACGGAATCAATAATATTGACAAGTTCGGTAGATTTCATTGTTGTGTATCTGCCTTTGAAAATTTCGGCATCGGTACGTTGCATTTTGTTTCCGCTTAAATCGACAATCAGCGTATGCCGGTCGAAAGTTCGTTTTTGAAAAGCAAAATTATTGTTGTATTGAGAAAAATTTGATGATGTTGCATCTTCGTATGAAACTCCACTGAATAAGGTAACAATCATATTGTCGTTTTCGGTTTTAATATAACCCGAATCTGCAACAATCAAAGCAATATTACCTTTTCCTTCGGGATGCTGGTAAAGTAATATTCCTGTCATTTTGTTTGTTTTAGGATCTTTTGTCGCTACTTTTATTACATTATCGTTTATTGCGCAAAAAACGCCGGGTATTATATTGGCGTCGGGACGTTTATTTTTGATATCCCAAAATACGCTGTAAATTTTCATCATTGCATAAGGCATCACATTGTCGGCAACGTAAAATGCAAATGCAGTAATAAATGCAGCCACAAAAAACATTGGTCGCAAAATCTTCACAAGCGACAGTCCTGCCGATTTCAGAGCAAGCAGTTCGTTGTTGCCGCCAAGATTTCCCATAGTCATTATTGATGCAAAAAGCATGGAAAGCGGCAATGCCAGCGGAATAACATTGAGAGTAGCCCAAAACATAAATTCGGCAATCACGGATGCATCCAAACCTTTGCCAACAATATCATCTATATAGCGCCACAGCATTTGCATAAGCAGTATGAAAACCACAATACAAAATGCCAGCAGCGCCGGTCCCGAAAATGATTTTAATATATGTATATATACTTTTTTCAAAAGTTCAATAATTAAATATTTGGCAAATTTAATTCTTTTCGTCAAAATTGAAGTTATAAATGAAATAAATATTTGTATAAATGTTAATGATTAACTGCATTCAGTCGTTCCCTAAAAAACATAAATCGTTTATTAATAATAAAATACAAACAAAAATTAATAAAAAAATAAAGTTTTATGATTTAAAACCCGTTAAGTAACGGCTGTGCCTCTCCATGTCTGTAAATTGTTTTATAAAGTCTATTAATGTCATAATTTTAAGTTTTGTCGTAAAAATATTTTTCGGGTAAATACAGGCATATTAATTTAATGCTTCTATCGTTTTTTCAACAGGCATGTATTTACAAAACACTTAAAAACAAATATTTATATAATCAATAGTATAAATTTATTTAATATCGTTCGATTTTGTTGATTTAACGGTTTTAAAATTTATTTCGATTATATAATAGTCCAATATAAATTATTTTGTACCTTTGCGGCAAATATATCAAAGGAATGGACTACAACACACAACGAAAAAAATTGCAATTACCGGAATATGGACGCAATATACATAAAATGGTTGAATGGGT
>JAIRKV010000151.1 GCA_031259935.1 Prevotellaceae bacterium
AACTCGCCTCATCGGGATACATCTCTGTGAAATTCAATAAATTCATATCTTCTTTCTATTTTTAAATTGCAAAGATAATAATTCCAGGTCAAATATTGAGTATGCATAAAAACAAAAAATGTAGATACAAGTATCTATGCGATTTTTTTTATACTATTACGTATTTGAGGGAAATGTTAGGGTTTAAATTCCTTATTCATTTTTTGCAATTAAAAAAATTTCCCTAACTTGCCGATGTTTTTCGGTTAAATTTGCTGAATGGAATATATGTTTTTGTTCATAAGATTTCAAATTCAAATATTTATCAGCCGAATTGCATTTGTTTACAACATGTTTTTATGAATTTAAATGCTTTTTAACTATTATTTAAACGTTTATGAAAATTCTGATTATAGAAGATGAATATGTATTGCTGAAAACGATGGAAGAATTTCTGCTGTCGGAAAAATATTTGGTAGAAAAAGCCACCGATTATCATTCGGCAATGGAAAAAGCAATGATTTACAGTTACGATTGTATTTTGCTGGATATTTCTTTGCCCGGAGGCAGCGGATTGAAAATTCTTGACGAAATGAAAAAGGAAGGAAAATCAGGTAACATAATTATCATATCTGCAAAAAATTCGCTCGAAGACAAAATATTGGGTTTGGATTCGGGCGCTGATGATTATCTTGCAAAACCGTTTCACCTGTCGGAACTTAATGCGCGAATTAAAGCAGTATTGAGACGCAAACAGTCGGATGGAAAACTTTTGCTTTCGTTTGGAAATTTGTCGATAAATTTTGCACAGCGTCAAGTTTTTATAGAAAATAAATCTTTGAAATTAACCCGAAAAGAATTTGACATTCTTACATTTTTGACAGCCAACAAAAATCGTTTGATTACCAAAGAAGCGCTGGCTGAACATGTTTGGGGCGATAATATAGACCTGTCGGATAATTTTGATTTTGTTTACTGGCAAATGAAAAATCTGCGTAAAAAACTGAAAGACAGCAATGCGGAAATAACAATAGAAAATGTGTACGGAACAGGATATAAGCTGATAATATGAAACTTGTAAATCATTTGATATTAAGAATAACTCTGTGCTTTGCAATAGTTATGCTGTTTTGGTCGGCAATATATTTTTTTCTGCAAATGAAAGAGATACACGACGGCAACGACGAAGGGCTTACCAATTTGAAACAGGAATTTATTGCCAAAGCAAATAAAATTCCCGGATTTGTTGAAAATCTTGAAAACACTGCGCCGCTCAACATTACGGTAAACGAAATCGCTTTTGAGGAAGCCGAAGTAATGGTTGAGAATTTTGCAACTGCAAAAATATATTTTGCTACCGAACTGGAGGAAGAAGAAGTGCGCATGCTCACTACCGCTTTTCGATGCGAGCTTACAGGAAAATATTATCGATTGCAATTTTTCACTTCTGTAGTCGAAAGCGACGATTTGATAAAAAACACGCTTTATTTGCTGCTGGGTTTGTGGATAATGCTTTCATTAACAATATTTATCGTAAGTAAAATTATTATTTCAAAAGCCAATAAACCGTTTTACAAATTATTGAACGAACTGAAAAAATTCAGATTGGACAAAAGACAAATAATTGCTTTTCCGAAAACAAATCTGAAAGAATATTCACAATTGAACCGATCGATAAAAGAATTGCTTGAAAGGAATATAGACGTATTCAACGAACAAAAAATATTTATAGAAAACACAGCGCACGAACTGCAAACTCCTTTGGCAATTACTATTGCAAAAATGGAAATGCTGATTGAAAAATATCAAAGCAACAAAGAATATACCGAAGAAATTGCCGGCGTCCTAAACATTTTGAACCGAATGAAACGCCTTAACAGCAATCTTTTATTGCTTTCAAAAATAAAAAACAGTCAGTTTCCCGAAACTTCGTCAGTCAATTTGCGCGAAGTTCTCGACTCGGTAATTGCCGATTTTGAAGATATTGCGGCATATAAAGAAATTTCGATAGAAAAAGAAGGAGATTACTGTCCCGAATTACAAATAAATAAAGATTTGGCATACATTTTATTCGGCAATCTCATCAAAAATGCTGTTGCGCATAATCATCAAAACGGAAAAATAATCATCAATTACAATTCCGATTGCATTACTATAGCAAACAGCGGAAACAGGATGACATTCAACGTTTTCAGCCGTTATCAAAACGCAGCGGCAGACGAAAAATCGTCGGGTTTGGGATTGTCTATTGTCAAATCAATTGCCGATTTGTATCAACTCAATATTACTTACACTTACAATGAAATGCATATTTTCAGAATAGATATGAAAATGCAATAAATCGTAAATTTATTTTTTTGATTATCAATATACACAATCTAAGATTTACGTTTATGCAACAATAATTTTGTTTAAGAAATTTTCGAAAGAGTCATTTTTTCCAAAATCTTTCCAAAATTGAGAATTACTTTTGTGTGAAAATTCAATTTATTAATCAAAAAAAACAGAATATAAAATGAAATCAGTTAAAATTTTATGTGCAATTACAGCAGGCGTAATTACGGGCTACATTCTTTTTGCACAAACAGCAACACAAACGAATCCGGCAATTTCGGGCAAATATTCAAACGAAGAAATTACGGAAATGATTGAACACTACAGACGTTCACATTCGCGCGATGTTATGCCGCCGGCAGAACTTCAGCAAAAATTCAAAGCCGATTTTCCAAAATCGTATGATATTGAATGGGAAACCGATGGAAAAATCTACGAGGCAGAATTTGACGTAAAATTCAAAGATTACAAAGTTTATTACGATTCCGAAGGCAATCTTTTAATGATTGTTCAGGAAATATTTCGCTCCGAATTGCCTGCTATTGTGCGAAATGCAGCGGAAGCAAAGTATCCGAAATACAGTTTCGAAGATATTGACAAAATAAGTCGAGGTACCGAAATATTTTACAAAATAGAAATGGAACGCAGCTTTTCGGATTCGGAAGTAAAACTTTTGATAAAATCAGACGGCACCGTATTAGAGGAAAAATTTGACTATTAACAATTTAATATTTTGAAAACAATGAAAAAATTAATGTTTTATGCAACTTTTGCGGTTGTTTCTGTTTTATGCGTTTCGTGCGAAGATGAAACGGTTAATCCCGACAAAGGTCTGTCGGTATCAAATCCGGGCGCACCGGTGGTTCCCGTAATTACTGCGCAGTATTCCATTGAAGAAATTGCCGAAATGATTAGACTGTTCAACATTTCGCGGGAAAACAATGTTGTTCCGCCGACAGAACTTCAGCAAAAATTCAAAACCGATTTTCCGAATGTTTACGATGTGGAATGGGAATTTGGCGCCGATATTTATGAAGTTGAATTTGAAATTGCTTACAGAGATTATGATGCTTATTACGACCGGCAAGGCGTTTTGTTGATGTATGTTACCGAACTTATGCTATCCGAATTGCCCGAAGCGGTGAAAAATGCTGTTTCCGCCCGATATTACGGCTATCGCATTGAAGATATTGACAGAATTAACATTGGAACCGATATTTTCTATAGAATAGAACTTGAAAACGGCAATATCGAATTGACAGTCAGTTTGAAACCCGACGGTACGTTAATCTGATTATACATATTTTGCAATCGATTTATAATGCGAAACCTTTGCGATGTATAATATCTTTGATTTGCAAAGGTTTACAAGCCACGACAGATGCCGATAAATTTTTCTGTCGAAAGACAAAAATTTCTGTCTAAACGGATGAAAATTTCTATCTAAACGGACGAAAAT
The DNA here is from genome assembly GCA_031259935.1 of Prevotellaceae bacterium. Lineage (GTDB taxonomy): Bacteria > Bacteroidota > Bacteroidia > Bacteroidales > UBA932 > JAIRKV01. The sequence continues at coordinate 3,773 of JAIRKV010000151.1, forward strand.
TTCCGTCTATACGGATGAAAATTTCTATCTAAACAAAAATTTACGTTCGTATAGACAGAAATTTTTGTCTGTTTTATGATAAAAACCGAAATCTTAAATTAACCCGAACAAAGCATAAAACATTAACCGATTAAATTTTCTGATTAACATTGCCAATACTTCTGACTTGCTAAACGCACTTTCCAATTATCTTATTTTAAACCATTTTATTTTTCTGCGAAGTTTGCGCAGAGGACCGATGTAACGTTCGAGTTTTTCGCTGTATATATCGCTTATTTTTATTAATATTCCCGTTTCTTCAACATCGCCGAAGCCCGGATTTATTGCTGTTCCGAATACTTTCATCGATGGCGAAAGTTTCATGTACGAATTAATAAGCGGCGGAATATGTTCGCCTATTTCGCGAATTTTTTTTGTCAAATTTTTATAATCATCTTTATAGTTTTTGCCCGTAAAAATTTGTTCCATCTCATTGTTGCGGGCATAGGTTAGCAGCGGATGAATTGGCAAAACAAGTTCTTCGTTATCCTGAAAATATTTGCGCAGAAAATAAAGTAAAATATTTCGTGCGGCAATATTGTATGAAACATACATTGTAACTTTTCCGAAAAAATAATTTATTTCGGGATATTTCACTACCAAAGCGCCAAGTCCATCCCACAAATTATCAAGCGCATACACGTTATTTTGATATTTCGGCTGCACAAA
>JAIRKV010000262.1 GCA_031259935.1 Prevotellaceae bacterium
CAATTTGCATTTATAAATGTTTATAATAAATGATTTCACCACTTATTAAGGAGCGACTAATTAACGCATCAATACCGATTCAATTATTTTCGGATAATATTCGTATTCCAAAGCATGAACTTTTTGCGCAAGCGTTTCAGGCGTGTCGGTATCTGAAATCGCACATTTAGCCTGAAAAATAATATCTCCATCATCATAATTTTCGTTTACGTAATGAATAGTAATTCCCGATTCTTTTTTGCCATCGGCAATTACCGCCTTGTGAACATTATTACCATACATTCCCTTACCGCCATAATCCGGCAGCAAAGCAGGATGAATATTGACTATTCTGTTATTATATAAATGTATTATGCTTTCGGGAACAAGCCACAAAAATCCGGCTAAAACAATCAGATCAATCTCATTGCGCAATAATTTGTCAATGATTTTATCAGATTTATAAAAATCATCTTTTGAAAAAATAACGGAAGGAACGCCAAAATTGTCAGCACGCTTCAATACACAGGCAGTTGGAATATTACACAATAATATTTTTACCTTCACGTTCTCATTATTTTCGAAATATCTTATAATATTTTCGGCATTGCTTCCGGATCCGGAAGCAAAAATGGCAATATTTTTAATTTTCAACATATTAATTTTCAGCATTTTAGTTTAAAAAAGTTTCTATTTAAAAAATAATACTTATATTTGCAGGCTGAAATTGCAGCAAAGCATCGTATATGAAGTTTACAAAACAACATGCAATTTTAATAGAAAATTTTGAAATAACACATATTATTATTAAACTAAATTATTAACTAAAACAAAAAGTTATGGCAGAAGAAATTGTATCTAAGGTAACAGAAATCATCGTTGACAAATTAGGCGTTGACGAAAAACAAGTAACACCTACAGCAAGTTTTACAAATGATCTTGGTGCAGATTCACTTGATACTGTTGAATTAATTATGGAATTTGAAAAAGTATTTGGGGTACAGATTCCTGATGAAGATGCAGAAAAAATCACAACGGTAGGCGATGCTATTGCTTACATTAACAGTAAACAATCTTAAATTTGCAGAGGGTTAGATTTATTTCAAAAGTAAATTTTGACAGAGAAAGACTATGGAATTAAAACGAGTTGTAATAACAGGTATAGGAACAATAAATCCATTGGGAAATAATGTCGGCGACTTTTTTGACAGCCTGATAAAAGGCGTAAGTGGCGCCGATTTGATAACTTATTTTGATACAACCAATTTCAAAACAAAATTTGCTTGTGAAGTAAAAAATTACAATCCCGCCGACTATTTCGACCGCAAAGAGGTTCGCAAACACGATCTGTATTCACAATTCGGCATGATTGCCGCCGATCAGGCAATTGAAGATGCAGGAATAAGCAAAGAATCGGCAGACCCTTTCAGAATCGGAGTTGTGTGGGCGTCAGGTATTGGAGGTATCCGTACTTTTTTTGATGAAGTAAAGGGCTTTATTGAGGGCGGCGGAATCCCTCGTTTTAGCCCTTTTTTTGTTCCTAAAATGATTGCAGACATTTGCGCAGGTTATATTTCCATAAAACACGGATTTTGCGGACCAAATTATGCAACAGTTTCAGCATGTGCATCATCAACGCACGCACTTATCGAAGCGATGAACCATATTCGCCGCGGAAGAGCCATTATAATGGTTGCCGGCGGTTCCGAATCGGCTATCAATGAAGCAGGAGTCGGAGGATTTAACTCAATGCAGGCATTGTCGGTAAATAACGATAATTACCGTACGGCATCCCGCCCGTTCGACAAAAACCGCGATGGTTTTGTAATAGGCGAAGGCGCAGCCGGACTTATTCTCGAAGAATATGAACACGCAAAAGCGCGCGGAGCAAAAATATATGCCGAAGTTATGGGCGGCGGAATGTCAGCCGATGCATATCATCTTACAGCGCCGCATCCCGAAGGGCTTGGCGCAGCAAGCGTTATGCACACAGCGCTCGACGATTCAAATCTTAAAACATCCGACATCGATTATATTAATGTTCACGGAACATCAACACCGCTTGGCGATATTGCCGAATTGAAAGCAATACAGAAAGTATTCGGAGAAAATATTTTGAAAATCAATATAAGTTCAACAAAATCAATGACAGGGCATTTACTTGGCGCTGCCGGCGCTATTGAAACTTTGGCTTGTATTTGCGCAATTCAAAATCAAATAATCCCGCCAACAATCAATTTTGAAACGCCGGACGAAGAAATAGATTACGAAAAATTAAATCTTACGCTTAACAAAGCCCAATCGCGCAAAGTTAACATAACCCTGAGCAATACATTCGGATTTGGCGGACATAATGCAGCAATAATTATTAAGAAATTAGATTAAACATTGATACCGTTTGTTAAATCTATAGCAGTCAACTACTCTGACGACAAGCAGTTATACAAAAGCCTGAAAAAGGTTTTAGGAAGATATCCTAACGATATTGATTTATATAAAATAGCACTGACGCTGAGGTCGAACGTAGTTTACGATAAAAATAAAAAAAACAGAACAAACGAACGCCTGGAATATCTCGGCGACGCAATTATAGGAAGTATAGTTGCCGAATATCTTTTCACACAATTTCCAAATAAACAGGAAGGATTTCTTACAAAAATGCGAGCAAAAATAGTAAGCCGAAAAAGCCTTAATTCGCTGTCGCAACAAAGCGGGCTTATGAAACTGCAAACGCAACATCGAACCCATAACAAACAGGCAAAAGGCGCTGCGGGAAATATTTTTGAAGCCGTACACGGAGCCATGCTGCTTGATTTTGGTTATGCAACTACCAGAAAAATATTTATAAAACAATTTCTTAAATTCGTTGATATTAATAAATTAATTGAAGAAGAAGTTGATTACAAAAGCAAAATACTTGAATGGGGACAAAAAAATAAAACAAAACTGGTTTTTGAATGTTATGAAGAATCAGGCATCCCAAGTGCAAATCGCTTTAGAGCAATACTTTTCGAGAACAACGTTATTCTCGGCGAAGGCTACGGAGCATCGAAAAAAGAAGCCGAACAAGCCGCATCAAAACAAGTAATATTTAGCGGAAAAATAGATATAAATGTCATTGGTATTTAGATATTTTATCATAAAGATATAATTAATCGCTCTTTGATTTAAAATTTAAAGAATAATCATAGAGGCAAAACAATAAACCACACATCATTGCGAGGAATGAAATGACGAAGCAACCGAAGCGCAGCGAAGCTCAACGGAGTTAATCCGGAAAAAACCGTAATTGCAAAAAATTAAACGCCGAAGCACACAAAAACCTTATTTCTACCTTATTTCAAAAATAAAACAACCTTAGTAACAAGGCAGGATAACACACACCTCAACCTTATTACCTTATTGTTGATTTGTTTATTCGCATTCCGTCAGGAATGCATCGCTCGGTAGAAACGACATCTCTTTGTGCATCACGTGCGGGTTATTGCAAATGACTTGAAAAACCGCCGCTGCTCCGCACGTAACCTGTGGTTACGGTGAAATTTCTACCGATATTTTGTCCCTGACGAGACATTTTTTTCGTCATTGCGAACTGCGAAGCAGGAAGTAATCCGGAAAAATAAATGAATAAAAAATAAACAATAAATTATATTTTGGATTAACTCCGTTGAGCTTCGCTGCGCTTCGGTTGCTTCATCATTTCATTCCTCACAATGACGAACAAAAAAAGAAAAAATCTGTTCTTGTTTTGCCGAAATTTATCTTGTATGTATATGAAACACGGTATTTTTATTCGATAATTTACATTCATAATTTACTTTTAATAAATGAAATGATTTTAATGCTTTTTAAGGAGCGATTAAATAACGATTGGATGCTATCAAAAAAAGGTTTTCACATAAAAATCTTTTCCGCCATTTTACATAAAATTTGCCACAAAAGTAATAAAAAAAACAATATTTGAAAAAAACAGTAAAAAAATATGTTTTCATTATATATATTGGTTTTAATTCATTAATTTTGTCGTTTCAAAATAAAATATACAAGAAAATAAAGGAAAAAACAAAATGGCAAAAGAAATAAAATTCAGTCTTTTATACCGCGATATGTGGCAATCGTCGGGAAAATATCAACCGCGTGTTGATCAGTTGGAACAAATAGCTCCCGTAATTATTGATATGGGTTGCTTTGCCCGCGTTGAAACAAATGGCGGCGCATTTGAACAGGTAAATCTGTTATATGGAGAGAATCCTAATGTGGCAGTTCGTAAATTTACAAAACCTTTTAATCAGGTCGGTATAAAAACTCACATGCTCGACAGAGGGTTAAACGCCCTGCGAATGTATCCCGTTCCTGCCGATGTCCGTAAGTTAATGTATAAGGTTAAACACGCCCAAGGCGTTGACATTACCCGTATTTTCTGCGGACTCAACGACAGCAGAAATATTATTCGTTCAATAAAATATGCAAAAGAAGGAGGAATGACGCCTCAAGGTTCGCTTTGCATTACTTATTCGCCCATTCACACTGTTGAATATTACGTAAACCTTGCGAAAGTTTTGATAGAAAACGGAGCAGAAGAAATATGCCTTAAAGACATGGCAGGAATCGGACGCCCGTACAGTATAGGTCAAATTATCAAAGGAATAAAAACGGCGTATCCTGATATAATTGTTGATTATCACGGACACAGCGGACCCGGATTTTCGGTTGCTTCGATGCTCGAAGCCGCAAAAAACGGAGTTGATATAATAAATGTCGCCATGGAGCCTGTTTCGTGGGGAATGGTTCACCCTGATGTTATTACAATTCAGGCTATGCTTAAAGATGCAGGATTTGAAGTTCCCGAAATAAATATGAAAGCATACATGGAAGCTCGCCGTTTGACACAGTCGTTTATTGACGATTTTCTTGGATATTTTATGGATCCAAGCAACAAAGTAAGTACATCACTGCTGATTGGCTGCGGACTTCCGGGCGGAATGATGGGTTCGATGATGGCTGACCTCAAAGGCATGCACAATGCAATAAACATGGCGCTTCGTCAACATAAAAAACCTGAAGTTACGCTAAACGAACTGGTTGTTCAACTGTTTCAGGAAGTTGAATACGTATGGCCCAAACTCGGTTATCCTCCACTGGTAACGCCATTCAGTCAGTATGTTAAAAATATTGCATTGATGAATATCTTTTCTCTGGCAAAAAATGAGCCGCGATTCTCAATTATTGATAAAGATACGTGGAATATGATTCTCGGAAAAGCAGGGAAATTACCCGGAACATTAGCTCCTGAAATTATTGAACTTGCTCAAAAAAATAATCTCGAATTTTATGAAGGCGACCCTCAGGATGCTTTCCCCGACCAACTCGATGAATATCGCAAAGAAATGAAAGAAAACAATTGGGATTTGGGACTGGACTGTGAAGAACTGTTTGAACTGGCAATGCACGACCGCCAGTATCGCGATTATAAATCGGGAATAGCCAAAGAACGTTTCAATAAAGAACTGGAAGCGGCAAAAGAAAAAGCCAACGCTCCGATTATATCGGTCAGACCTGTTGTTGAAATGCCAAAATTTGATGTGGAAAAAATACTCGAACAGTATCCGAATGCCAAACCGCTTCATGCACCGTGCAAAGGCGAAGTTATTTGGCAATACGATGTGGACGACAAATCGACTGCACCCACAACAGGAACAAAATTCAATGAAGGCGACAAAGTCTGTTTCGTGCAGGCATATTACGGATTAGAAGCCGTTGAAGCGCCTTTTGACGGTAAAATAGTTGCCGTATTTGCAAAGCAGGGAGATAAAATACAAAAAGGCGAAATTCTCGGATTCATAAGCTAACACTGCAAATTTATATTTTGATATTTTTATATATTTAAATTGTGTTCCGGCAAAGTAAATCAAATGGTTTGTTTTGCCGGTTTTTATTATCCAATACATGACTGTTGCACTATTTGCCGCTTCTTACGAATAAAAAAATAATGCAAATACATTAAATTTCGGACAGATGATTTCTTTCTTGTTACTTTTGTCTTGACATAAAAGGCAAGCAACACGTCATTGCGAGGAGCGCAGCGCAGCAAAATTGGCAGAAAAAATTAACCAAAATTTTACCATCTTTTTACTGTTTTATATGCGGAATATTGGTTAAATTTTCAACCGCTTTGTTTTGTCAGGTTATACCA
>JAIRKV010000271.1 GCA_031259935.1 Prevotellaceae bacterium
TTTTTATTTTTTTTACTAAAATGCTTATTTATAGCACTTTACATTTTTAACACTATTTTCGCCTCTTTAAGTGTAAGCATTTCACAGAAAAAAATAAAATTAATACATGTATTTATCTGATAAAAAGATATTTATACAGATATTAAAATATTACTCATAATTATCAGTGTGAAATATAACAGGGTAAAACAAGCCATTATCGGTTAAAAAAAATATATTTCAACACAATTTTAAAGTTAAATTTTAAATTTATTGTAAAAACAAATAAAATCAGGTTATATATATTTGTTTTATATACAATGCATTATATCGCATGGCAGTAATAGAAATTTACATTTATAATTTGTTTATATTTAATTTAGTTACTGTTTTTAAAAAATAAACATCAATATTGTTGAAAAATTAATGTGATTATTTATTAATGAATATAGTTTACTACAAGTTGCAGCAATATTTGTACAGTTATAAATTATAAGCGAATGAATAAATTCTGCCGGAAATTGCAACAATATAATTTTATGCCGCCGTCAGTCAATTTCGTCGATAATTTTAAATAGTCGCTCCTTAAAAATAAAAAAATCAACAATAATACGGCATTATTTCTGTCGGTTTTGTTTTGACATAAAAGCAAGCAGTACATCGCTGCGCTCTTCGCAATGACGAACAAAAACAATGCTTGATTATCAACCGAATAATGCAAATTTTTGATAAGCTGTAAACTTTATCGGACAGCAGTGATTTTTATTATACTTGCATGAATATATCAGTATCTTTTTTCATCAAAATTTTTATTGTATGTATTCAGGCGTTTTCGAGTGTTTTCAAGGGTTTTGCGTAATGATACATATTCTGTTTCGGTAAATATTTGTCGATTGCCGTAAAATTTGCCTGCCGGAATGATGTAAAATTTTGTTTTCCCTTTTTCAACAGGGCGATGACGTAAGATAAGCGAATATTTGCAATCGACAATGCGTGTTGCCGTATCGTTTTTTACAACAGCAACATGAGCTATTGCTCCTATGTCGGTATGTTCATAGTTTTGATTTGATACGGCATTTCCAAGCGAATACACAACAGCCGACTTGATATTTCCGGCGCTGTCGGTTTGAGTTTCCATAGGTTGAACGACGTGAGGATGCGAACCTGTAATTAAATTTATTCCGCGCGAAGTCATAAACTGTGCAAGCATTTTTTGTTCGTCATTTTGTTTCAGTTGATATTCCATTCCCCAGTGTATAACGCAAATTATAATGTCGGGTTTATATTTTTTGGCAAGTTTGATGTCGTTTGCAATTTCTGCTGTGTCGATTAAATTTACAATATTCGGATACGCAACAAGTATTCCGTTTGTTCCATAGGTATATGACAGAAATGCAACACGAATTCCTTTCATGTCTATAATTTGCGGATATGAAAATGTTTTTTCGGAAATATTTCTGTATGTTCCCACATGATATATTCCGAATTTGTCGAGAACATCAAGCGTGCGGATAATTCCTTTTGAACCTCTGTCGCAACTGTGATTGTTTGCTGTTGCCAATAAATTTATGCCTGTTTTTTTTAACGTTTCTGCCAGTTCGTTCGGCGCACTGAAACACGGATAGCCGCTATACGGCGTTCCCGATAAGGTAAGTTCAAGATTTGCAACTCTGAAATCGGCATATTTGATTTCATCTGCAACAAACGAAAAACACGAGTCGTAATTATATGTTCCGTCCGGCATTTTTGCAGCATTTATTTGAGGCATGTGCTGCATGATATCGCCAATAAAAACAAGTCGTAACGTGTCGTTGCCGGATAAGCAACCTGCAAAAATAAAATAAATAAAGACAGGCAAAAATATACGTTTCATAAAAGCATATTTTTACAAGTTAAAACATCTTTTTTGCTTCGTTTTTGAGCATGTTGATTGCCGCCTGAATCAAATTGCTTTTACCATTTCCCGTATAACTTTCAACAATCAGTCGGGCAAGTTCAAGCGAGGAATTTTCGGCGTTTATTTTTGCAGCCGATTCGTTTATGTGCATTATAATACTTTCTTTAGCCGCTTTTACCGTTTCCCATGCATCGTTGCTGATGTAAAGCTGTTGCGAAAGATTGTGTTCAAATTCTTCGCGTACAGCCGAAAGCAGCAATATATGAAAATCCTGACTGCTCATATTTTGTTGATGTATACGCAAAACAAGCGAAGATGGAGATATGCGTTCCAAAAAAAGCGTTAATCTTTCGCAGGCTTGCAGGCGTATATTAACTGTAGTTTGTCGCGATGCTTTTTTTAATATGAAATTTTGCCGAGCCTCGTCGCTTTTCAGCATCTTTTGCAAAACAATATAAACGCTAATTGCAACAAGCAATGCAGGCGCTAAAAAAAACATCAATTGCGTTAAATCATTCATAATTTTTCTTTTTATAAAAAACAGGTTTAATGCACAAATATACATGAAATTTTAAAATTACACGCAGATGTGAAAACCTTTTTGTCATCTTTGTGAATAACGGCGACTGTATTTTAATGTCATTTCGCCATAGCCTGCACCATATCGTTATATAAATCGTCCATTGATTCCAAACCTGCGGATATTCGTATGGTATTTTGACTTATATCCATGCTTTTGCGGGTTTCTTCGGTAAATGTTCCGAAAATTGTACTTGCAGGATGAATTGCCAGCGTTTTATTGTCGAATAAATTTGTTGCGCGCCGTATCAATTTTAAATTATCAATAAATCTGAATGCTGCTTCGCGCGAAGCGAGGTCGAAGGTAAACATTGCGCCTGCATATTCGCCAAATTGACGTCGGCTGACATCATAATACGGATGATTTGGCAATGACGGATAATTTACGGAAGAAATATTTGATAATTTGCTTATTTTTTCAACAAGATTTTTACATGTTTTAACAGCACGTTCGTAGCGAACAGAAAGCGTTTCCAAGCCTAATGTCTGCATATATGCAACTTGCGGAGTCATGCAAGCTCCGAAATTGCGATATATTTCCATGCGCATTTTAGCCGAAAAAGCCGACAGTTTGCTTTGATTTGTCAAATAATTCAGTTTTTTGGAATGTTGCCAGTCGAATGAATCGTAATCAATTACCAATCCGCCCAAAGATGTGGCGCCGCCCGAAATGTATTTGGTTGATGAAACAACTTCAATATTAACGCCAAAATCGGCGGCATGAAATGCAGTAAACGGAATAATAGTAGTGTCGGCAATCAAAGGTATTCCACATTCTTTGCAAATATTCGAAAGCAGGCAAAGGTCGGCGACTTCCATTTGAGGATTCGTAATTATTTCGAGAAAAAGAGCGCAGGTATTTTTGTCAATATTTGATTTTACATCATCAGGTTTTGTTAAGTCGCAAAAACGCGTTTCAACGCCGAAATCTTTCAATGTAGAAGCAAAAAACGAATATGTATTGCCGAATAAATGAGGCGAAGTAACAATATTGCTGCCGCTGTAAGCAACAGTCATAAGCGTATTTGCTATTGCCGCCATGCCCGAATTGAACGACATGACTTCTGCGGCATTTGTTACTGTTTTCACTCTTTTTTCAAAATATTGAACGGCAGGATTGCTTATGCGTGAATATACGTGTTCGGGCGATTTTCCGGTAAATGCCAGTTCCATTTGAGCCGCCGTTTCAAAATCGTATGCAACAGCATGATATATTGGCATATTCAACGAATTGTATGCATCTTTTGCAGGATATGGCTCGTGAAGCAATTTTGTGTCGTTCGACAAACAGTCGGAATTTTCTTTTTCCATCGATTGATTAATTTTATGATAAATTTAATTTTAAAAAATGTCGCCAAAGGTAAATATAAATTTTCGTTTAAGAGACTTTTGAATTATACTTTTACCGGATTTAACCGAATTATGAATGCAGTTAAGGTATTATCATAGCGGTTGAGTATGACAACTGCGATTTATTTTCTTTTTCGTTTAAAAAATTCTATCATCAATTCGGCGGCTTCATTTTTCAAAACATCTTTTACAATCAGAGTTTTAGGATGCAACAATTTTTCGGAAATCACGGTAAATCCGCGTTTTTCGTCGCTCGCACCGTAAACCAAAGTTCCCGTTTGCGCCCAAAAACAGGCGGCAGCGCACATCGGACACGGCTCAACAGTAACATATAAAATACAGTCGTTCAAATATTTGCCACCAATCGTATTTGTAGCCGAAGTTATTGCCTGCATTTCGGCATGAGCGGTCGGGTCGTTCAAAGTTTCAACAAGATTGTGCGCTCGCGCTATAATTTTATTGTCGAATACAATTACGGCGCCAATCGGAACTTCATTTTTGTCGAATGCTGCCTGCGCTTCTTTAATTGCCTGACGCATAAAATAATCGTGTGAAAAAATGTTGCTTATATTCATTTGTGTTGTTTTTTTAAGCATTTTACTATATTTTTTATTGAATTTAAACCTATTTCATCAATATTTATTTTGTCAATCGCTATAAATTCATAACTGCTTATGTCATCATTTGCCGAAATATTTGCAAAATTGGTTACTTTGCACAAAAAAACAATATCTTCGGTGAAATACTGTAATCCGCTGAAAATATATTCATTAGGAAATGTTGCAATAAATTTGTAATCGGAAACATCAATGTTCAATTCTTCTTTTATTTCGCGTATTACGGC
>JAIRKV010000001.1 GCA_031259935.1 Prevotellaceae bacterium
AAAGAAATGAAACAAATTATCAATTAAAGACAAAATCCGTCAGGGTTTGCTCATTATCTTTAAATCAAATTTAAATCAGAATTTTTATCCGCAATGAAAGTATTTATTTACAATTTCAATAACTTTATTTTCATCATTTAATATTTCATTGCGCAGATTTTCATCATTATAACTTTGCAGTTTGTTTATAACTCCGTCAATTGTTGCCTGTGGAAAAACATTATACTGTTTATAAATTTCGGCTTGCTGCTGCAAACAATTTGCCGAATCGGCACACGAAACCGGAAGATGTTCGAGTATTTGGGTGCGATATTGATTCGCATTATCAAAAATATTTACATCCACATAACGCTGTTGCGCATATTCAAGTCCATTCGGTATTTCCAGTCCGTGACGTGCAGCAACAATTAAACCTGCAAACAATAAATGAATATCGGCAGAATTGTCGGAACAGCGAAATTCTACAGTTTGCTTTTGTGAAAAATCGGTATTATCAACAGGTTCATTCGGATTTGAATCCTGCATCATCGATGTTTTTCCTGTCCAGCCAAGCGGAACGCGTACCAAAACCGAGCGATTTCTATCGCCCCAGCAAATATTTGTCGGCGCTTCCTGATGCGGAACAAGGCGAAAATACGATGCGGGATTTGTGTTGCCGAACGCTGTTAATGATGGCGCAAGATAAAGATATCCGGCAATTGCTTTTTTAGCAATATCGGTAAGAGTTCCGTTGTCGCTCATGCAATTTTTTCCGTTTTTTACAAGTTTTGTATGTACATGCATTCCGCTGCCTGCTTTTCCTGCGGTAATTTTTGGCGCAAACGAAATTGTCGCTCCGTATTTATTCCCGAGCGAACGTAAAATCCATTTCGCTATTATAAGTTGATTTGCAGCATCTTCGGCATCGCAAGGTAAAAATTCAAGTTCGTTTTGTTCATAAAGTTTTCCATCCATTGAAAAATTTCCAACTTCGGCATGTCCATATTTCAACTGTCCGCCACAGCGCGCAATCAAAAGCATGGCTTCGGTTCGCAGTGCGCTCCATTTTACAAACGGGCTTGATTCGTGATATCCGCGTTGATTTTCGATTTTATACAGTCCTGAATCATCGCTTATTGCGTAATATTCCAGTTCGCCCATTGCATGAAATGTATATCCTGTTCGTTCGCGCAAAGTTTGCTGTGATTTGCGTAAAATATGCTCAGGCGAAATGGCAAGCGGATTTCCATCCTTGTCATAATAAGAACAAAGAACATCAAGAGCGGGAATTTCAGAAAACGGATTTACAAACGCCGTACGATAACGCGGAATCACATACAGGTCGCTTGCTCCGGCGCCAATAAAAGGAAACAGACTTGAACCATCAACGCGTTCGCCTGCCGTAAGAATTGCATCCAAATGTTGTCGGTTGTCGATAACGAATGTCAAAGTTTTTAATCGTCCATCTGCGCCGACACAGCGAAAATTAAGTATTCTAATTTCATTTGCTTCAATAAATTTGATAAGGTCTGACCTGGTAAATTGCGAAGCATCCTTATCTAAAAATGTTACTAATCGGTTAATATTCATTTATGAAATAATTAAATTAATCATGTATATTATAATAAAACGGCTCAAAAATAGTGAAATATTTTAACATGAATAAATAATAGATAAAAATTTATTACTTTTAAGTTTTTTATGAAAATCGAAAAGCAAAAAATATTTTCAGGTTTTAACAGTTTGTATCAATGTTTTTTTTGTATCTTTCTCCTGTAAATTTCGCACGACATTTTTATTCGTCTGTATGTAATTAAGAAATTTTATGTAAATTTGTGCCAAAATAAAAAATATATGAAAATGAAAAAAATTATCTTATCATTTGTTGCAGTTTTCATCGCTGTAAGCATTTGTGCGCAAACGGCAGAACCGGGCGAATATAATTATCAAAGACGCTCGTTGTTTGAAGTATTACCTGTAACATCATCCGATATTATTTTTATTGGAAACAGTATTACGGATGGTTGTGAATGGAGTGAACTTTTTAATAATATTAACGTAAAAAATCGCGGTATCAGCGCCGACCGCACTTATTGGATTCTTGAACGTTTAGACCATATTATTAAAGGTAAACCTCGAAAATTATTCGTACAGTCGGGAACTAACGACCTTGGCGCGGGACTTTCGCCGCAATCGATAGCCGACAATATTGCAAAACTGATTGACCGCTTTCAGTCTGAAAGTCCTGAAACGGAACTGTATATACAAAGTATATTTCCCGTAAATAACGATTTTGAAAAATATGCAAAATGGCATGGTTCAAAAGGAAAAGAAATTGTCGAAACCAATGAACTTTTGAAACAGTTGTGTATTCTGAAAGGTATTACGTTTGTTGATGTTTATTCGCAACTTGTTGACGAAAACGGAAAATTAAACAAAGCATATACTAACGATGGATTGCATCTTATGGGCACAGGTTATCTGGTATGGAAAAAAGTGATTGAAAGATATTTAAATTAGTTTTAATTCATTTATCAAAATAAAAACAGACAGTTGCATTTTGCAGTTGCCTGTTTTTTGTTTTGTGACCTCGGAGGGGATCGAACCCTCGACCCAATGATTAAGAGTCATTTGCTCTACCATCTGAGCTACGAAGTCAATTTAACGGGGAACAAAGGTAACAATAATTTGAAATATCTAATGCGCTTGTCGTTAAAATCTGAATTTTTATACGATTTTGATATATATTTATTTTTCATTCACAAGTTTGCCGATAATTCCATCGTGAGTTGTAAATACAAGTTCACGATTGTTTAACGGCGTTACTGTTGCAATCATAGTGTTATTGAATTTATGTTTCCAAAGTATTGTGCCATTTTCGGCTTTTAATGCTACAAACATTCCGTTTTTTGTTACAAAAAATACCACTCCATCCTTTTCGACGGGCATCGATGGATTAATATCGTAAGTGTAACCTGTTTTTGCGAACCATAATTCTTCAAAATTATTTGCCGCAGACGAAATACAAAATACAGTATCTACAAAACAGCGGGCATATATTCTGCTTTTATCTTCAGAAATACCTATAGTTTCGCGTACTTTGTGTCTGTTTGTTCTCCATATTGTTTTTCCTGTTTTTGCATCTATGGCTGTCATATGGCGGTCGGGAGCAACAATAAAAATCTTTCCATCGTTTGCTACGGGAATACATGCCGCAGGTGAAAAATGCAGTCGCGGATGACCGTTGTTCCATTTCCACGCAAGTGTTCCGTCAGCTTTGTTTAAGGCATAAAGATTTGTATCCCACGCTCCGAATATTATTTTGTTGTCGTATATTATCGGTGTAGTTTCCATATATCCTTTTATCCCGCCGAACTTCCAGATAATTTTTCCATTGCTGATATTTATTGCTCTGAAACATCCATCGCTGCCTCCGAGATATGCGATTCCGTTTTCTATAACAGGGCTTCCCATTACCGTATGATTTGTTTTAAATTCCCAAATCTTTTTACCGTTTTCGATATTCAGACAATAAATACTGCTGTCGCACGAACCGAAAACCACATTGGTTTTTTCTATCGCCGGTGTTGAATATACGGCGCTGCGAGTTTTATATTTCCAGATTATTTCGCCGTTTTGCAAATTTATACAGTACACTTCGCCAAGTTCGTTTCCCGATATTACTTTATTTCCGGCAACGGCAGCCGTGTTTGTGATAAGTCCGCCTGTTTCGACCTGCCATTCGATTTTTATATCCGGATACAGTGAATTTATCGAATCGTTACCCGGATTGTGTTTTTCAGTTGATTTTGCATAATATTCTTTCGTCATTGACAGCGAATGCCAGTGTTTTTCTGTCTTTTCTATTGGATTTCTTTCAAAAACTTTTAACGAATCAGCATCAACAGTGAAAATGCTGTAACCTCCAACAGGTTTTTTATCTCTCAAAGTCGAACGGCAAATTACGGCAGGAATTTCGTCTGCATCAAGAGCGCGATTGTGATGATAATGTCCGTTGAGAATTACGCGTGTATTATATTTTCTGATAATATCGGCAATTTCGTGACCGTTGTCTATCTGGTCGGCAGGTTCGATTAACGGAACATGAGTAAATACAATTAAAGGTTGTTTTATACTTTCCATCGATTGCAAAGCGCTTTTCAGCCAATTTATTTCGCGCGGCGAGACATGTGCATCTCCCATACGCAAAACCGGTC
>JAIRKV010000007.1 GCA_031259935.1 Prevotellaceae bacterium
GCTTGCTATTCCGTTTGTTGTGAAAAATGCTGCATTTATTCTTCGCAAATCGTTTGGTTTTATTATTAAATGCTGATATATCAGCATAAGCGAAAATATTATGGAACCCGATATGTAAAAAAATCCGAAGTTGCCGTAAAAATAAATAATAACAAGTAACACTATGACAGCAAAGTGTAAAAACGACGAAATCATCATTGCATTTTTGCAACCTGTTGCAGCAGGTATTGATTTCAGCGATTGGCTTTTATCAAATTCTTCATCCTGCAAGGCATATATTATGTCGAAACCTGCCGTCCACAGCAATACCGATGCAGAAATCAAAATTGGCATTATACTTATGTTTCCGCAAACTGCAATATATGCTCCTGTCGGCGCTGTTGCAAGCGCTGCGCCAAGCACAAAATGGCAAATTGCGGTAAAGCGTTTTGTATAACTGTAAGCAAGTATAATCAAAAGTGCAAGCGGCGACAGATAAAATGCAAGACTGTTTATGAAAAAAGTTGTTGCCGAAAACAGAATGCAATTAACACTGACAAAGATTAGCGCCGCTTTTGGAGAAATTATGTTTGCCGGAATTTCACGGTTTGCCGTACGCGGATTTTTTTTATCAATTTTACGGTCGGCATAACGATTGAAACTCATTGCGGCATTGCGGGCAAAAACCATGCACAGCAGCATTTTCAAAAGCAAAATCCAGTCGAAAATTAATTCTGTATTTTCATGATATCCTAAAAAAAAGCCGATGCAGGCAAATGGCAGAGCAAAAACCGTATGTTCAAATTTTACGAGAGATATGTAGTTTTTGAAATTCAAATTTTATTCAAAATTATATTATAAATTAAATGATAATCAGGCAAACACTTGCCAAAGATTACTTTTTGCAAAGATAGATAAAATTTGCGAATTACACACCGACAGCAGGCTTGCCGTTTGATTATTTACTGTTTACGACCGATAGAAACACCTTTGCGGGGAATCAAATGACTGAACAATTCAGAAAACAGTTGTCTGTTAACTATTAAATTTTTGGATTAACTTCACCGAACTCCGCTCAAAACGCAACCGAATAAATTGTTTTTTCTAAATTTACACGGCACAAAATTACATGCTCATGCTATCTGTACGCAGTGAATTTTTCTTCCATTTCTGCAATAATACATTTTTTTTATTACCTTTGTGTTTCATTATAGACTGTAAAAGATGAATTATTTGAGTAAATACGATGTGATTTTCAGTGGTTTATCTATAGGAAAACATGATTTTACATTCGAAATTGATGACAGGTTCTTTGAACAGTTTGACTATTCGGAAATAAAACAGGGTAAACTTTCAGCAAATATTGAACTGAATCGTTTAAGTACATCAATGATTGCAAAAATTACCATAAACGGCAGCGTCATTACTGTTTGCGACAGATGTTTAGACAACCTCGCTATCAATATCGAATACAAAGATACATTGTTGATAAAATACAGGGAAACCGACGGCAATACGGATACGGATGATGAAATAATGTATTTGAACCGTGGCGACGACACAGTAAATTTTGCTCAATATATTTATGAAAGTATAGGCATAAGTTTACCAATTCAGCGATTACATTCGGACGAAAGCCGGTGTAACGAAGAAATGATAAAAATATTAAAAAAAATGACAGTAAATTAAAATTATAATAAAATAAAGTATTAACAGTTAAAATTATATTAAAATGGCACATCCGAAACATCGAATATCAAAACAAAGAAGAGATAAACGAAGAACACACTACAAAGCAGTAGCGCCTGTACTGGCAAACTGCTCGAATTGTGGAACGGCAGTTCTCTATCATCGCGTATGTCCCGAATGCGGATATTACAGAGGCCGTTTAATTATCGACAAAAACGTATCAGCATAATATGAGATTTTGGAATTGAAATTAAGAGTAAAAGATCTTAAAATGTTTTTTACTTACAGTAATTTTAGTTTTTAAAGTTCGACAAATATTATTGCGTATGAAAATAGGTATAGATGCAATGGGCGGCGATTTTGCTCCGTTAAACGTAGTAAAAGGAGCTATCGATGCATATCATTGCTTGGGTAAAAATACACAACTTGTGCTTTTCGGCGATGAAAAAAGTATAATCGAAATATGTAAAAAAAATAATTTTGCAGCCGATAACTTTGAATTTGTAAATACAACCGAAGTTATAGGAATGGACGACCATCCTGCAAAAGCATTCAGCCAGAAAAGCGATTCAAGTATAACCGTAGGATTTGAATATCTTGCCGGTAAAAAAATTGACAGCATAGCAAGCGCAGGAAGCACGGGAGCAATGATGGTAGGCGCAGTGTATACCGTTAAATTTATTGAAGGCATATTGCGACCCTGCATATCAAGCAATGCTCCGTTGCTGAACGGACGAACAGCCGTTATTGCAGATGTCGGCTTGAATGTAGACTGTAAACCCGATAATCTTTTGCAGTATGCTTTGCTTGGTTCTATTTATGCAAAAGAAATTCTTGGTTACGAAAATCCGCGCGTCGGTCTTGTAAATGTAGGCGAAGAAGAAGAAAAAGGCAGCCTGCTCACCAGAGCTGCTTATGAACTTATGAAAAACGACGGACGATTTAATTTTAACGGAAATGTAGAAGGACATGAACTTTTTACAGGCGAAAAAGCCGATGTTATTATTTGCGATGGATTCACCGGCAACATAATCCTTAAACAGGCAGAAGCAAATTACAGAATATCAAAAAAACTTAATATTAAGAACGATTTCTTTGACAGGTTCAACTATGAACTTTATGGAGGCACTCCCGTACTTGGCGCCAATGCTCCAATTATTATAGGACACGGAGCATCAACGCCTCTGGCAATAAAAAACATGATTCTGCAGGCAGAATCGGTTATACGGGTTGACTTAATTGATAAAATTAAAAAATCATTAAATATTAAACCAAATGAATAAAATCACAGCAGCAATTACCGGTATTGCAGGTTATGTTCCCGAATATATTCTGTCTAATGACGAACTCATTAAGATGGTAGATACTTCGGACGAATGGATTATGAGCCGCATCGGAATTAAGGAACGCCACATTTTACGCGAACGCGGGCTGGGAACTTCATATATGGCAGAAAAAGCCGTTCGCAAATTGATAAATAAAACAAAAACAAATATTGATGAAATCGACTTGCTTGTATGGTGCGGAGTTACTCCTGATATGCCTTTCCCTGCAACAGCAAATATTATAAGCGATTTGGTAGGCGTAAAAAATGCATTCGGATTTGATATAAATGCAGGCTGTTCAAGTTTTTTGTTCGCCTTGTCCACAGTTGCAAAATTTATAGAATCAGGACGATATAAAAAAATAATTCTAATAGGCGCAGACAAAATCTCAACCTTTGTCGATTATACCGACAGAGCAACATGCCCGATTTTCGGAGATGGAGCCGGAGCAGTACTTATTGAAGCAAATACCGAAGGTTATGGAGTAATTGATGAAATGTTGTATGTAGATGGTTCGGGACGTAAATATTTGTACCAGAAAGCAGGAGGTTCGAGTTTTCCCGCAACAATGGAAACAGTTGTAAACCGTCAGCATTTCATATATCAGGATGGACAGCCTGTTTACAAAGCAGCCGTTTCAAACATGTCCGAAACATCGTTAAAAATGATGAAAAAACACGGACTGACATCCCAAAATATAGCATGGCTTGTTCCTCATCAGGCAAATCTCAGAATTATAAAAGCCGTAGGGCAGCACATGGGACTTCCACAGGAAAAAGTTATGGTGAACATCGAAAAATACGGAAATACAACAGCAGCAACACTTCCTTTGTGCATGTGGGATTTTGAACCCAAATTAAAAAAAGGCGATAACATGATACTTACCACATTTGGAGCAGGTTTTACATGGGGCGCAATATATCTTAAATGGGCATACGACGGTAAGCCCGAAGCCGAAAAAGAATTGCCGGATGAATAATTTACCTGAATTTATAAATCATACATAAATAAAATCATAAACTGAACCTGCCCTTGTAGTTCAATGGACAGAACGGAAGTTTCCTAAACTTTAAATGGCGGTTCGATTCCGCCCGAGGGTACAAAAAAATAAACTGACAGCCATTATAAATAGTCGCTCCTTAAAAAGCAGTGAAATCATTTATTATAAACATTTATAAATGCAAATTGTCGAATAAAAATACCGTGTTTTACGTACCTACAGGCTAAAAGTCGGCAAAACAGGAACAGGTTTTTTCTTCTTTGTGTTCGTCATTGCGAGGGCGTTAGCCCGAAGCAATCCAGAAGATTATTTGCCATTTTTTCACTGTTTATTTTTCTGGTTTGCTTCGTCGCTGCACTCCCTGCAATGACAATTAAAGATTTAAAGCACGTCATTTCATTCCTCGCAAAGAACTGTGTTAATATGCAAATTTTTGATGAAAAAAGTTATCAACATATACGCTTTTATTCATGATAATACTGAATGCCTGCTTTAGCAATTTGTTTGCTACTGCTATCAATGCCAGCTTTTTAGATTTGCCCTGCAGTACTAATCTGTCGTAAAGTTCGCGACATGCTCTGTTATGTTTTTTTGCCGACAGGGCGCATAAATAAAACATTTTTCTGACCATCGCCATGCCCATTTTACAGATTCGGGCTTTGCCTTTGACGCTCGTTCCCGACTCGTAGATACGGGGACAGAGCCCGAAATAACTGCTAATCTGTTTTGCCGAATCAAAATTTTTCATTCCCTG
>JAIRKV010000066.1 GCA_031259935.1 Prevotellaceae bacterium
CGAAAATCAATAGATGCACGTTTGCGCGAGCCTCAAATAAATTTGACTTTGAATGTTTTTTGCGGTGAAAAACCGCCATCGGCTAAGGCAGATTTTAAATATCGGGACGTAAGCGACAAGCCCGAAATTTTGATTGTCGGTTCGGGTCCCGCCGGATTGTTTGCAGCGCTTCGTTTGATAGAATTGGGATTGAAACCTGTAATTCTCGAGCGCGGAAAAAATGTCAGCGAACGCAAAAAAGACATTGCAGCAATGATTCGCGCCAAAACCATAAACGCTGAGTCAAACTATTGTTACGGAGAAGGCGGAGCCGGAACATTTTCAGACGGCAAATTATATACGCGTTCCAACAAGCGCGGCAATGTTTACGGAATACTGCGGCGCTTTCATTTTCACGGAGCGCCTGACGAAATTCTGTACGAAGCGCATCCGCATACAGGCACCGACAAACTGCCCGAAATTGTGAAAAACATGAGCCGTACGATTGTTGAATGTGGAGGCGAAATTTATTTCAACAGCAAAGTCAGCGATATTATTATCAGCAATAAAAAAGCAACAGGAGTAAAATGTGCAAACGGTAACATTTATAAAGCAAAAGCCACTGTGCTTGCAACCGGACATTCGGCACGCGACATTTACGAACTGCTGAACAGGAAAAATATCAAAATCGAAGCAAAAAACTTTGCGGTCGGCGTGCGTGTCGAACATCCGCAATCGCTGATAGATTTAATACGGTATCATTCCAAAACGGCGCGGCGTTTTTTGCCTGCTGCAAGTTATTCGCTGACGGCGCAGACATACGGACGCGGCGTATATTCGTTTTGCATGTGTCCGGGAGGATATATTGTTCCCGCATCAACAGCCGCCGACGAAATTGTTGTGAACGGAATGTCGTCATCGCGCCGTAATACGGCATTTGCCTGTTCGGGAATTGTAGTTGAAACGCGAATTGAAGATTTGAAAGACTTTGAACGGAATGAAAACCTGTGCGGATTAAGATTTCAGCAGCAAATAGAAAAAGCGGCTTTCGAAAACGGCGGCGGCGGACTGATTGCGCCCGCACAGCGCCTTACCGATTTTGTAAATTCAAAATATTCATCCGCCCTGCCCGAAACTTCATATATTGCAGGATTGACAACATCCGCACTGCACGAATGGTTACCTGCGGCAGTTGTTAAACGTTTGCAGGAAGCGTTCAGAATTTTCGACGGCAAGATGCACGGTTTTCTCACTTCCGAAGCATTAATCACAGGCGCAGAATCGCGTTCATCTTCGCCTGTTCGTATTCCACGAAACGAAAACATGCAGCATGTCGATATCGAAAGACTGTTTGTTTGCGGCGAAGGCGCAGGATATGCCGGCGGAATTACATCATCGGCAATGGATGGCGAAAAATGCGCCGAAATGATTCAAATGACAGTGCGGTAATTTCAACCTGCAAATGCCGAACCGACCTGTGCAAACCGTTAAAACTTCAATAATATTGTTTTAATATTTTCTTTGTAAAGCGCTATTTCTGCCTTTAATGCTTCGTTGCGCGTGTCGTAGTGTATGCAATAATGATTTTTGCCATCATCGGCTCTGATAAGCTGAACTTCTTTGCCTGATATTCGTTCCGCATCTTTTATTATCGGCAAATCAAGGTCGCCCGAACTCGACGATACGTGAATCTGTACCCACCAGCCGCTTAAATCTACTGCTCCGTTCGAACTGTTTATCATGTCTTCTGCCGATATTTGTTTTACTATTATGTTTTTGGCATGAAGTCCAAGCGTTAATACTCTAAACACCGTACGGCGGTTTGCCTGATGTTCGGCTTCGGTTTTGGCGTTTGGTATCAGCAGTTGCTCTTCGCCGTAACCTTTCCATACAAGACGGTTTTCATCTATGCCTTTCGATATTAAATAATCAACAACGGCTTTTGCTCTCTGTTCCGACAGTTTCATGTTGTACGCATTTGAACCTCGCGAATCGGTATGCGAACCTATTTCAACCGTCATTTCGGGATATTCATCGAAATACTGAACGTATTTATCCAGCTCAGCCTTTGATTTCTCGGTCAGACGTGATTTATTGTATTCGTAAAATATGTCCTGTATTTCGATATACATCATTTTCACCGAATCGCTTTCGCTTACTTCGGCTATTTCAACAGTCGGCTCTTCTGCAACAACCGTTTTATTCAAATATATTTTTGAAGATAAATCCGAAAAATTAGACACGCCGACAGTGGTCAATGTTTCCGTATGTTCGTCGTATCCCTGAGATACCGCTTTAATTTGATAATTCTTATCAGGCATGATATAAACAAAATAATTAGCGCTGTCGGTTACGTTTATTTCAAAAAACCTGTTATCGCCATCCGTTATTACAACCGTATAATCTTTCAACTGCTCTTTTGTTTCGCCGTCATATACAAGCCCATCAAGCGTTATAACTTTTGGCGGGAAATCGTTAAACATATATATGTCATCGCTGCTTACGGCATTGTTACGATTGCTTATGAACAGTCCCGTGTTGTTATATGTTTGATGTATAATATTAAAATCGTCCCACGATGTATTAAACGGAGCGCGCAAATTGTATGCTTCCCCGAAACTTCCATCTTCCTGCATGTAACTTGCAAAAATATCCAGTCCGCCCAGTCCGGGATGTCCATCGGATGCAAAATACAAAATTCCATCTATGAACGACGGAAATACTTCGTCGCCTGCGGTATTGATATTTGGTCCCAAATTAACAGGATTACCGTAATTGCCTTTTGTATCTCTGTCTACATACCATAAATCAGCGCCGCCATAGCCGCCATCAATGATTGACGAAAAGTAAATGCGATTTCCGTCGTTGGTAATATAAGGATGTCCGATTCCATAAGTAACATTTCCCAATTTCAGTTTTCCGTTTACTTTGTATCGGTTGTCTTTTACGCTTATTTTAAGTATGAAGCAGTTTTGGTTTGCCGATTCGCAGCGGGTACAATATAACTGTCGGGTTTTTGCATCATAACAGAATGTTCCATCGTTCACCTGTTCTTCCGACATTGCTTCCAGTTTTTTTACAGCGCCGTACAGTGAGCGCGAATCGGGAGATGCAATGTATAACTCGGAATATGGAAGTCCTGTACGTTCCGATATTTCTTTTATCCGTGTTACTCTGCCTGTGGATGCATATATCAGGTTTTCTTCATAAAATGATATTCCGTATTCGCTGCCTTTTGTATTTAAGTTGTCTACCGGTACAACTTCATATAAGTTATTAACTTTCCCGTAATGTTCGGCAATATCGCACGAAGCCATTTTTATGTCAAGTAATTTCATATCGGCATTTTTTTCTTTTGCAAGAGCAAACAGTTTATACGCTTCCGAATATTGTCCGTGCATCAGTTGCACACAGCCTAATCCATAATACAATTCTGCCTGATTGTAACCTGCTTCTTCAGCCTGTTCGTACCATTTCAGAGCATCCAGCGTTTTATTCATTCGTCTGTAGCATTCGCCTATTCTGAACAGTATTTCGCCTTTTCTTTCTCTTACATCTTTGTCTTTACCTTTGAGATTAATTACTTGCCGATATACATTTGCAGCGCTGTAATATGCACTGCCCGAATAATATTCATCGGCTGTTTTCAACGATTGAGCCTCTACAGCCATTACGGATACTAACAAAAATACAAATATTGCTGCAATGTTATTAATTTTTCTGTTCATGTTTTATTATAAATTTATTGTTTATGCACTTATATAGTCGTATCGGTTAAAAAACGGTTAATCGTTAATCGATGGCAAATTAGAATAATCGCGTGAATAACGTAAATGCTGTTCTGCAAAATTTTCGGTATAGTCGATTTTCAAATCCTTAAAATTGTTATCGGCATCAAATACAGGCGTGTATACGGGATTTACAAATCCTTTGTACGGAGCAACATTCAATTTTGCATAACGTTCAATTATTTCCTTATGTAAAACAGGATCAAGTTTCACGGCATAAGTTTCAACAATATTGCGTGCGGCATTAAAGTCGCCTGTAGATTTTATTCGTTGAATTTCAGCCAGCAATTCTCCAATATAGTGTCTTACTTTGTTGTAATCATTGATAACAACAAATGTTTTCCCGTTTCGCACTTTAAATTCAATTGCTTTGTCGGCGGCTGATTTTTCAAACACATAGCGCGCTATAAGTTGACGGTTTCGCATGTGCGCTTCTTCAATATTTTTACCGATTTCTATGCGTGTTTGCTGAGTTAACAAACCGTTCATAAAGAATGAATAATATTCGGCTTTATATGCTTCATCATTTGGCAACAATCCGAGTTCAATCATTTTCGGGTCGGCTATGAAATACAGTCCGAACAGGTCGGCACGCGCTTCTTCTATTGTTGCTCCATACGATTGCAAAGCATCGGGATCTACGCCTTGAAGCAGTTTTCCCGAGCCGTGTCCCAAACATTCGTGCAAATCGGTATGAAGATTATCGGTTATGAATTTATACTTGTTCATTAAATTCAATTCCGTTTCGCTCCATACAAATTCTTCGGCAAAGCCGTTTCCGTGCGATGCCTGGTCGTAAGCTTCGGTAATATTTTCTATGGTTACCGATTTCGAACCGTGAACGGTGCGAATCCAGTTTGAATTTGGCAAATTGATTCCTATCGGAGTTGTCGGATAACTGTCGCCTCCGAGAATCGATACGTTTATAACTTTTGCTGCAATTCCTTTAACCGTGCCTTTTTTGAATTGTTTGTCGGTCGGCGAATTGTCTTCGAACCATTGTGCGTTGGCGCTTATGATTTCGGTACGTTTTGTGGCTTCGGTGTTTTTGAAGTTTACATTGGCTTCCCAGCTTGCTTTCATTCCCATTGGGTCGCCGTATGTTTCGATAAAACCGTTTATAAAATCAATATGCGATAAAGTATCGGCAACCCAGGCAACAGAATATTCATCGAATTTTTTAAGGTCGCCCGACCTGTAATAATCAATAAGTTTTTCGATAACTGCTTTTTGCTGTTCATTTTCGGCAACAGCAACTGCTTTTTGCAGCCAGTAAACTGTTTTTTCTATTGCTGCCGAATACAAACCGCCGATTTTATATGTTTTTTCAAATACTTTTCCGTTTTCTTTCACAAGTTTACTGTTAAGCCCGTATGATACCGGCGTTTCATCGTTTGGTTTTTTCATATTATTATAAAATGCTTCAACTTCTTTTTGATTTACATTTTCATAATAATTGGATGCAGATGTCGTTATCGGATCAACATTTGACGCTTGATTTAATCGTGTGGCGGCAACCGTCGGGTCAAATATCAGAGGTACGATTAACGATATAAGTTCGTCCTGATTTAATCCGATTTTTTCAAACGCCGCTTCGGGAAGTTTTTTAATTTCATCGACGAAGAAAGTTTGCGAAAATTCGGGAACAAATTTATGATTTCCATAATGATGGTGTATACCATTTGAAACCCAAACCCGCTTCAAATATGTTTCAAATGCTTTGAAATCGTTTGAATTTTTATCTCCGCCGAAATTTGTGTAAATATTTTCGAGCGTACGGCGAATACATAAATTGTATTTTCCGTTCTGGTCGTAAAGAATATCGCGACCTTGCAGCGCCGCTTCATTCAAACAGTAAAGCAATTCTTTTTGCTTTGCAGTTAGTTTTTCAATTTCGGGAACTCTGTAACGCAGAATTTCCATATCGGCAAAAGCATCTACTTTATAATTAAAGTCGGCAATTGCGGGAGTGTTCAACTTCGAATCTGTCGAAGTTTTTTTATCGTTGCATGCGCACATACAAATTGTTGTCATAACAAGAAATAAAGTTTTTTTCATAATACATAATATTTTTTACAAAGTTATAAAAAATAAAATTTCCACATAAAAATATTAATGGTTGCAGCGAATCCAACTGTTAATATTTTACATATTTCGCTTATCAAAATTATAAAAAAGTCTGATTAATATCATTAAATGCACTTGTCGAAATTAATTAAAAATATTTGACAGATACTTATTTACGCCTGATTTGATGATTAGTTCTTATTTAATTTCATATAAGTATCTGAAAAATATTTTTTGCACTTGAAAATTATTTTTAAATTTGCGCAAAAATATTAAATATGAAAGAAAAAAAAACAATAGCTCTTGTCGCTCACGATAACAAAAAAAAAGATATTATTGAATGGGTTGATTTTAATCACCAAACGTTGATAAAACACAATTTGGTTTGTACGGGTACTACCGGCAGACTGATTGAAGAATGTTTGCAAAGCCGACTTATCGCTGATGAATTCAACAATATAAACATGCTGAAATTAAAATCGGGTCCACTTGGAGGCGACCAGCAATTAGGCTCGTTGATAGTCGACGGAAAAATTGATATTCTTATTTTTCTTTGGGATCCAATGCAACCGCAACCGCATGATGTGGACGTCAAAGCGCTGTTGCGTATTTCAAGTTTGTACAATATTCCTACCGCATGTAACCGTTCTACGGCAGATTTCATAATATCTTCGCCCATTATGAACCATTCTTATAATCCTGTTATCCGTGATTATTCGGAATATATCAACAGAAAAATATAATTGACAATTTGAAGATTAAAAGCACGGTTTCGAGCGGAACGCATGTACTTTTTAAAAGCATTGCATTAATACAACGGTCGCTTCCGTTGATGCAGCACATCATTGCTACGAAATCAGAAGCATTTGGCATAGCCAGCCAATCGCAACGAAATTAAACAGGAGATAATTAAAAATGAACATTGAAGTTTCAGTATTAACCTGTCAATTTTTTTAGAACATGACAAATTTTACACAAATAATTCTTAAAAATGAAAAAACACAAAATAATAACAGGAATAACAGGCGCAAGCGGACAAATTTATGCAAAAATTTTGCTCGACCTGCTTGAAATTTATCACGTGAATTTTGATGAAATTGCCGTTATTTTTACACAAACAGGCAAACAGGTTTTTGATTACGAAATTAATGAAGATATTACAAAATATAAATCCATCAAACTTTATGATAACGATGATTTGTTTGCTCCTTTTTCTTCGGGTTCGTCCGATTATGATACTTTAATAATAATTCCGTGTTCGATGGGAATGTTGGCTCGCATAGCAAATGGATATGCCAACGACCTTATTTCGCGCACGGCAGATGTGATGCTCAAAGAACGCAGGAAATTAATTATGGTTACGCGCGAAACTCCATTGAATTTGATACATATTCGCAATATGGAAAAAATTACGCTTGCAGGAGGAATTGTTTGTCCCGCATCTCCTTCGTTTTACAGCAAACCTCAATCGGTTGATGATATTGCAAAAACCGTTGTTGAACGAGTTTTTTATTTGTCCGGCATAAATATTGACAGTTATATGTGGAAAGGGAAATGAAATCTGTTACAATGTTGTATGTGATTGCAAATTATTTTTGCTTTGTGGGCCCAGTAGGGCTTGAACCTACGACCCCCTGATTATGAGTCAGGTGCTGCTAACCAACTGAGCTATGGGCCCCTCAAAAAAACATTATTTTTTTGTTTTGAGCCGCAAATTTACAATCTTTGCAGTCGATTTCCAAATTTAAATCAAAATAAAATGAAAAAAAATTATTTTTCAAATAAGCTTAATAAAGATATTCGTAACATTATCTTTGATTTAGGTGGTGTTATAATAAATGTTGATTATCATAAAACCGAAAATGCTTTTAAAAATCTCGGAATTTCGGATTTCGACAGAATATTTTCTCAAGTACGGCAAAGTAAAATTGTTGATAAACTGGAAACCGGTTATATTTCACCTGCCGAATTTCGCGAAAATCTGCGTGAATTATGTGGATTCAACATATCAGATACTGATATTGATAATGCGTGGAATGCGATGA
This sequence comes from Prevotellaceae bacterium, assembly GCA_031259935.1. Classification (GTDB taxonomy): domain Bacteria; phylum Bacteroidota; class Bacteroidia; order Bacteroidales; family UBA932; genus JAIRKV01. The sequence goes on from JAIRKV010000066.1 coordinate 7,880, forward strand.
TACTGGATTTTCCGGGCGACAAAATTGCCCTGCTCGACAAGTTGCGTTTAAATTACCGACTGTTCTTACTTAGCAATACCAATCAGATTCATATTGAATATTGCATGAATAACATGAATTTTGAAATAATAAAATCAAAATTTGAAAAAATTTATCTTTCACATGAGATACACATGCGAAAACCGGATATGGAAACATATCAATTTGTTTTGAAAGATGCGCAATTACAGGCAGCGCAAACATTATTCATAGATGATACCATAAAGAATGTTGAAGACGCACGACTTGCAGGACTAAACGCTTATCATCTTACAAACGGAGAAACTGTGAACGACTTGTTCGATTAACAAAAAAATAAAAAGATTTTAACTTTTATAAAAATTAATTTTGTTACCTTTGCAATTATTCTTTTAAGTCGAAATGGTTAGCAAAGAACAGAAAATAACAAATATAAGGTTGCGCAGTTCATATTTATCGTCGATTATAAGTATGTCGCTTGTGCTTTTTTTACTTGGCGTTGCAGGGCTTTTTTTTATTAATGCGAAACAAATAACAAAATATTTTCGCGACAGTATTTATATAGATGTATATCTTAATGCAGGTTTGAAAGAAAGCGACATTTCACAATTTCGCAAACAACTTGATATTGCGCCTTATACGCGCGAAACAAAATATATTTCGAAAGATGATGCAGCAAAAAATTTTGAAGAACAAATGGGAAAAGATTTTTTGGCAATACTTGATGGCAATCCTTTACCCGAATCCATAGAAATTTGGATTTCGGCAACATATTCATCAATCGACAGTATCAGCGTTATTCAGCAGCAACTTGAATCGATGCCGCAGGTTGAATCTGTGAAATATGAAAAAACGGTTTTGAGTTTGGTAAATGCAAATATCCGTAAGATAAATTTGATAATGGCAGTATTCATTTTATTGCTGCTGTTTGTATCCATGGTTCTTATAAATCACACAATTCGCCTGTCGGTATATGCAAAACGTTTTGCCATTCATACAATGAAACTTGTTGGCGCAACAAAATTTTTCATAAGTAAACCGTTTCTGATACAGAGCGTTGTACGCGGAATAATTTCAGGACTTATCGCAATTATAATGTTATATGGAGCAATTTATGCATTACAGTCAGAATTTAGAGGAATACTTGAATTTGCCGACCTTGTAACGATGCTGATTCTTTTGATTATGATATTGCTTCTTGGCACGGGAATTAATTATTTTTCCACGTATTTTGCAGTCCGAAAATATATTCGAATAGATTTCGACAAATTATATTATTAAATATTTTACATAAAATTAAATTATAAAGATATGGCAACAAAAAAAAAATCTACACCAATAAAAGAAAACGAGAATAAAAATTTTGCGATACCTCGACAAAACTATAAATTTATGGCAGCAGGCTGTGCAATTATATTTTTAGGATTTTTACTGATGATTGGCGGCGGAAATGAAGATCCGACAAAATTCGATGCGGCAGAAATGTTCAGTTTCAGGCGCATAACACTTGCACCGATAATAGTTGTTGCAGGATTTATTTTTGTAGGATATTCAATAATGCGCAAACCTAAAGAGAATAAATGAATTGGTTTGAAGCGCTTATACTCGGTATTGTACAGGGCATTACCGAATTTTTACCTGTAAGCAGTAGCGGGCATTTGCAAATAGGCGCTGCACTGTTTGGCACAAACGCCTCAGGAAACATGTCGTTTGCAATTGTTGTACATGCCGCTACGGTATTAAGCACCATAGTTGTTTTTTGGAAAATAATAATAAAACTTTTTACGGGATTATTCAAATTTAAATGGAACTCCGAAACAGAATATACAGCCAAACTTGCCGTATCGATGATTCCTGTTGCAATTGCAGGAATATTTTTTAAAGATAAAATTGAAGCGATCTTCGGCAGCGGACTTTTAATTGTTGGAATCTGTTTATTTGTTACCGCAATACTGCTAACATTTTCATATTATCTCAAACCACGTACAAAAAATAGCATATCATTCATTGATTCGTTTATAATTGGAACAGCACAGGCGATAGCAGTACTTCCGGGACTTTCGCGTTCAGGCAGCACAATAGCCACAGGCTTGCTTCTTGGAAATAAAAAAGAAGATGTAGCGCAATTTTCATTTCTTATGGTTTTGATTCCGATAATTGGCGAAGCATTGCTCGATTTGTTCAAAGGCGAATTTACCGGCAGCACACCAATATCAACTACAGCCTTGATTGTAGGATTTTTAAGCGCATTCGTTTCGGGATTGTTTGCCTGTACTGTAATGCTGAATATTGTGAAACGCGGAAAACTTGTCTGGTTTGCCGTTTATTGTGTGATAGCCGGAACAGTTGCTTTTATATTTTCATAAATATGCG
>JAIRKV010000097.1 GCA_031259935.1 Prevotellaceae bacterium
AGTGCAAAATTTTCTTCGCCGTTTAAGGCTTGAGTGTCGGGATTAACGAGCCGCCATCTCAGCGCTCGACGTGCTTACATTCCGGAATCAATTGCTGTCAAAACCAAAACATCCCCGAATTGCGCTGCAAATGTAATTAAAATTTTTGAAATCGCAACTTGCAAACTGTTATTTTACATTCATTTTATAACCGTAACGTTTTCCAAAACGACATCTGTCGAAATAAAATCATCTTTTATCGGTTCTTCTTTCGAGTAATCGGTGCTTAAATATTTCTTGTTATCGTCTGCAAAAACAGTAGTTATTATTGCATCGCTGCCGAGTTTATTTTGCACTTTTATTGCTCCAATAAAATTCGCTCCCGATGATATACCAATACCCAAACCTAATGTTCGAGCAAGTTTTTGCGCCATTATAATAGCATCTCCATCATCTGCCTGAATTATTTCGTCGAGTTGCTCTAATTTCACAATTGACGGAATAAATTCATCCGAAATTCCCTGAATACGGTGTTTGCCTATTTTATGTCCTGTACTTAATGTTGGCGAATTGAGCGGTTCGAGAGGATATATTTTCACATTGCTGTTTATATCTTTGAGAAAATTGCCTACACCCATAATAGTTCCGCCTGTGCCAACTCCGGCAACAAAAGCATCAGGAGTTAATCCAAGTTTAAGTAACTGTTCTACAATTTCGTATCCTGTGGTTTGTGAATGGGCTTCGCAATTTCTGTTATTGTCAAACTGGCATGGAAGGAAAATTTTTTCAGGCTGTTCGTTTTTTGCTTTTTGCGTCATTTCTATACTTCCAACGAATCCGCCTTCATCTTTTGTTACAAGTCTGATATTTGCGCCAAAACTTCGTATTATGTTAATTCGTTCCGTACTCATCCAGTCGGGCATAAAGATTGTTACTTCATGTCCCAGCGCTCTGCCCAGAGCCGAAAAAGAAATTCCCGTATTCCCGCTTGTTGCTTCCATTATATGCATTCCCGGCAACAATTCTCCCGATTTATAGGCTTTTTCCAGAATATAATAAGCGATACGGTCTTTTATGCTTCCCGTATAATTATAGTATTCTGCCTTGGCAAAAACTGTGCGTGGTTTGTTCTTATATTTACAGTCTATTTTCAACATTGGGGTGTTTCCAATCATTGATTTCAAACCAAGTAGTCGTGTTTTACATTCGGTATCTTTCATTTTATCATTAAATTTTCTACAAATGTATGAATTTATTTTATAACACAAAAATTTAATACGAAAACAGCCAAATATTTTATAAAATACTGATAAGATGCTAATATTTAATTCAATAACAAGTCGCTCCTTACAAATAAAAAAATCAGCAATAATACGACATTATTTCTGTCGGTTTTGTTTTGGCATAAAAGCAAACAACACGTCATTGCGAACTACGAAGCAGGAAGCAATCCAGAAAAAACACAAAGCACAGGTCTGGATTGCGTGGAGCGCAGCGACGAAGCAATGACGCTCTTAAATCTTATTGCTGCTCTCCTCGCAATGACGAACACAAAGAAGAAAAAACCACGGTAGCCTGCATGTCGCGCGAGTTACCGATGGCATTTTATGTCATCAACAATGCTTCGCGCGAACCGCTCGCTGGCGATTATCATTCTACTGATATTTTATCCCTGACGGGACAGGCATTTTTCTCAAAACTGAAATTTTCCAAAATCTGTCAGATCTAAAACGCTGTACAAAATGCATGATTGTCAAATCCTTTATTTGAATTTTTTTAAGAATAACCAAATAAAGACCGTAAATTTTAATGTGTCGTATCATTGCTGTTTTTATTCGTAAGGATTAGTGTGAAAGTGCAATAAAAAATTGATATTACAAAGATTTTCTGTCATTTCGCCTCACTTTTTTGTAGACGAAATAATTTGATGCGGAGTTAGCGATTGATATATTATATTGAACAAATTATCTTTTTAATAAATATCCTTGTATCGAAAAATATCAACTTTTTTTCAACACACCCCCTTAAAATCATTATGTTTATCAAAAAAATATTACTTTTGCGCTAATATTAATAAATTTTTAAGGGTAATTATGGCAAAAAATACAAATTTACGTTTTGATGCACTGAAAGAATGTGCAAAACATCACGCTGAAAGATTTCACGTGGAAGATTCAAAAATTTCGGAATATTTCGGAATAAATGTTTTTGACAGAGAAACAATGCGCAAGTATTTATCGGCAGATGCTTTTGCCGCTGTTGAAAATGCAATTGATGGCGGCGAAAAAATCGACAGAAAATATGCTGACCTGATTGCCGCAGGAATGAAAAATTGGGCTGTAGAACGTGGCGTAACTCACTACACTCACTGGTTTCAGCCGTTAACCGAGGCTACTGCCGAAAAACATGATGCTTTTATCGAACTCGACAAAAATTCGCGTGTTTTTGAAAGTTTCAAAGGCGACTTGCTCGTGCAGCAGGAACCTGATGCTTCAAGTTTTCCGAGCGGCGGATTACGCAATACATTCGAAGCGCGCGGTTACACTGCATGGGATCCTTCGTCGCCTGCTTTTATAATCGACAAAACGCTTTGTATTCCTACTGTTTTCGTATCATATACAGGCGAATCTCTTGACCTTAAAACTCCGCTGTTGAAATCTCACGCTGCTCTTGACAAGGCTGCAACAAAAGTTTGCCAGTTGTTCGACAAGGATGTGAAACGTGTATTTTCGACATTAGGACTGGAGCAGGAATATTTTTTGATTGATAACGCTCTTTTCAATGCGCGTCCCGATTTGCTGCAAACCGGACGAACGCTTATGGGACACACCGCTGCCAAGGACCAGCAACTTGAAGACCATTATTTCGGGTCGATTCCTTTGCGTGTATCTGCTTTTATGAAAGACTTGGAAACAGAAGCCTACAAACTTGGAATACCTTTGAAAACGCGCCATAATGAAGTTGCTCCGCATCAGTTTGAATGTGCGCCTTCGTTTGAAGAAGCAAATCTGGCTATCGACCATAATCTTGTATTAATGTCGCTGATGCGCAGAATTGCCAAACAGCATCATTTTAAAGTTATTTTTCACGAAAAACCTTTTGCAGGAATTAACGGTTCGGGGAAACACAGCAACTGGTC
>JAIRKV010000162.1 GCA_031259935.1 Prevotellaceae bacterium
AAATATAAAGAGATAATTTATAAAAAATAAAAACAAAAAAAACATGAGATTCAAAATTAAAATATGGCGGCAAAAGAACGCCAAAGACAAAGGGAAATTCGTTATTTACGATATCGATAACATTTCGGCGGATACATCTTTCCTCGAAATGCTTGATATTCTCAACGATAAACTTACAGGCGAAGGCAAGGAACCTGTTGCTTTCGACCACGATTGCCGCGAGGGAATTTGTGGAATGTGTTCGCTTTATATCAACGGCGAGGCTCACGGACCTGATACTCTGGTTACAACTTGCCAGCTTCACATGCGCAAATTCAAAGACGGACAGACAATAACCGTTGAACCGTGGCGTTCGGCCGGTTTTCCTGTTGTAAAAGATTTGGTTGTAAATCGCGGCGCTTTTGATAAAATATTGCAGGCAGGCGGATTTGTATCGGTAAACACAGGCGGAGCGCAGGATGCAAATATTATTCCGATATCAAAAAAAGATGCCGATGAATCGATGGATGCCGCAGCCTGCGTAGGATGCGGAGCCTGCGTAGCCACATGCAAAAACGGCTCGGCAATGCTGTTTGTTGCCGCACGCGTATCAAGTCTGGCAAAACTTCCGCAGGGAAAAGTAGAAGGAGCAATGCGCGCCAAAGCAATGGTTGCCAAAATGGACGAACTCGGTTTTGGAGCATGTACAAACACGGGCGCCTGCCAGGCCGAATGTCCGAAAGGAATTTCAATCAGCCATATAGCACGATTAAACAGAGAATTTTTATCAGCAAAACTATACGATTAATCTTTTCATTTTTTATTTGAATTTGTTTAGCAAGAACCGTCGCAATACGCGACGGTTCTTTTTCATAATCACTCACACAAATCACAATTCGGACGGTTTTTCGGATTAATTCCGCTGCGCTTCGGTTGGTTGGCTACGCCGAACCCTGCGGGTTTCACTGTTTCGCAATTCGCAACGCCGAACCCTGCGGGTTTCACTGTTTCGCAATTCGCAATGACGAACAAAACAGAGAAAAAAGCACGTCATTGCGAGGAATGAAATGACGAAGCAACCGAAGCGCAGCGAAGTTCAACGGAGTTAATCCAGAAAGAAAACACACAAGTCTGGATTGCTTCGGGCTAATGCCCTCGCAATGACGAACAAAAATATCCCGCAGAGGGACAGGCGTCATTGCGAACTGCGAAATGACGAAGCAATCCAGAAGCGTAATCAATTCTCAACGATTTAATCCGGAAGATTATTTGCCATTTTTCACTGTTTATACCAAAACGGCATCAAAAGGACCTAAAATGTAAAGATATTTTATTGATAATCAACTTATACAAATTACATATTGATAGCAGTTTGGTATTAATCCGAAATTATTATTTGTGTTCATTATTAATTTTTTTATTTCTTCTTCATCTTTTGGATTTTGTTTTCCTAATAATCAACTTGCGTAAACTTTATTTGAACGTTGAGCAGGCAAACTTCCTTTTTTTTATTTGTAATGAGCAACGAAATAATGAGATAAAAAGCGTGTTGCCTTGTTATTAGTGAGATTGTTTTATTTTGAAAATCAGATTGAAAACGAAGTTTTATGTCTGCCGTTTATCAAAACAAAAGATAGCAAAATATTTTACGAAAAAACCTGTTTAAAATAAATTTCCATAACGTATTATGAATAAAAAAACGGAACATTTCATGGAATTTTGACGGACAGCAGCGATATGAAAAATTTCATGTACGGTTCTTCTAAAATTTTGAGCAGCATTTTTTTATCAGTCTGTGTGTATTTCGGATATTTAATGTTATCTTTGTGTTCAAATTTTATAAAAAATAAAAATATGAAAAAATTGATGTTTTTAGTAGCGTTTGCCATAGCCCTGTGCGGTACGGCGCAAGCGCAAAGTAAAGGAAAAATCCTTATTGCCTGCTTCTCGTGGAGCGGCAACACTCACGAATTGGCAAAGCAAATCCAGCAGCAAACCGGCGGCGATTTGTTTGAAATCACTACTGCAAAACCCTATCCTGCAGATTACAGCGAATGTGTAAATCTGGCAAGAAAAGAACAGCAGGAAAATGCACGTCCGCCGCTTGCAGCCGAAGTAAAGGACATGGCGACTTACGATGTGATTTTCGTTGGCTATCCTAACTGGTGTGGCAGCATGCCGATGGCGCTGTTTACTTTTTTGGAAAAATACGACATGAGCGGCAAAACCGTTATTCCGTTTTGCACGCACGGCAGCGGAGGCTGGGGTAACAGCGTGGACGACCTGAAAAAATTGTGTGCAAAAGCTAACGTTCTCGAAGGTTTTGCGATTAGAGGAAGTGCTGTAAAGCAGTCAAAAGACGAGGTGTTGAAATGGTTGGAAAAAACAGGAATAACGAACAGCAAGTAGCACCCAGACAGTACACTTATCATTTAAACATCAGGCATTTTGCCGCAATTTAAGCGCATAAAAAACGAACAGAATAGAAATTTTTGCCAAATATCAGAAGTTATTGGAATAAAAATAATCTTGTTGCTTCCGTATTTGCAGAAATTAAGATGATACCAAAAAAAATTTGAAGTATTTCGATTTGGAAAAACCGAACGGCGAAGAGTCTGTTTTTTATGCGCTTTCTTACATTGCATACTTTTAACAAGCATTGAAACAATTTATTATAAATGCGAATGACATTTAATAATTTTAAAATTTAAAGAGTGAAAGCAAATCATTGCAAGCGAAGCAATCCAAAAACACAGTGTAGTTCAACGATTTAAATCGGAAGTAATGAACAATAAGGTAATAAAGTCGGTGTCTGTGTGTTATCTTTTGCTCTACTAAGGTTGTTTTGTTTTTGAAATAAGGTGGAAATAAGGATTTTGTTCGTCATTGCGAGGGCATCAGCCCGAAGCAATCCAGAAGATTTTTTTCCATTTTTTCACTGTTCTTTTTTCTGGATTGCTTCACTGCTTCGCAGTTCGCAATGACGAACAAAAAAATATCCCTGAGGGATAGAATGTTGGTAGAAATTTCACCGCAACCAAAGGTTACGTGCGGAGCAGTGGCGGTTTTTCAAGTCATCTGCGGCAACCCGCACGTGATGCACAAATAGACGTGGTTTTTACCGATATTTTGTCCCTGACGGGACAGACGTCATTGCTCAAAATGAAATAACGAAACACAAAAACCTTATTTCCACCTTATTCAAACAACAAAACAACCTTAGTAGAGCAAAAGATAACACACAGACGCCGACTTTATTACCTTATTGTTCATTATTTCCGATTTAAATCGTTGAACTACACTGTGTTTTTGGATTGCTTCGCTTGCAATGGTTTGCTTTCACTCTTTAAATTTTTAAATATTTAAATTATTAAATGTCATTTGCATTTATAATGAATTGTTTCAATGCTTGTTAAAAGTATGCAATGTAAGAAAGCGCATAAAAAACAG
>JAIRKV010000187.1 GCA_031259935.1 Prevotellaceae bacterium
TTTTTATCAGTATTGACGCAAAAACCTGCAATTCTATTCATCGTTTTTTACTTCTAATGTACAATTAACATGTAATTTAAACAGTTTTTAAGGAGCGACTAATTATATACTTTGCCCGATATGGTTTGCGCGATGTTAATATTTTGGTTTGCAGACTGCAAGCGAAGCAGGAAACAACCGAAGCGCAGCGGAACTCAACGGAGTTAATTCGGAAAATTTGTTTTATTTTTAATCTCACATTTTTACCTCGAGTAAAGTATATTAACGATTAATTACGGTTTATAACCATATATTCATCATTATTTTATATTTTTGCACGATTTTTTTGAGAAAACAAATATAAAATGAAAATACTAATAACCGGCGCAAGCGGTTTTATCGGCAGTTTTTTAGTTGAAAAATCGCTTGAACAAAGATTTGAAACTTATGCAGGAATACGTTCTTCGAGCAGCAAAAAGTATATTGTGGATGAACGAATAAAATTTATCGACATTAATTATGCCGACAAAGAAAAATTAATTTCTCAATTAAATGAATTTAAACAGCAAAACGGCACATGGGATTATATCATACACAATGCAGGCATTACAAAATGCAATAAAAAAAGCGATTTCGACAGGATAAATTTTATGTTTACAAAAAATTTTGTTGAAGCGCTTTGCGAAACGAACATGATTCCCAAAATATTTGTTTACATAAGCAGTCTTTCGGCTTGGGGCGCAGGAAACGAAAAAACTTTGGAACCGATAAAACTCGACGACCTGCCAAAACCGGACACTGCTTACGGTAAAAGCAAAATAAAATCAGAAAATTTTATTGCAAATATTCCCGATTTTCCTTATTTGTTTATTCGACCTGCAGGCGTTTACGGACCTCGCGAAAAAGATTATCTGACATTTGTAAAATCCATAAAAAAAGGTATTGTGCCTTCAATCGGATTCAAACCTCAATATCTTACATTTATTTATGTTAAAGATCTGACAAAGGCAATTTTTTTGCTGATAGAAAAACATGTTGTCGGAAAATCTTATTTTGTGAGCGATGGCAATGTTTACACAAGCAAAGAATATGCAAATACGGTAAAAAAACTTCTCGGCAAGAAATTCACAATAAAAATATGTATTCCCGTTTTTATTCTTAAAATAATCTGCTGTTTGCTTGATACGGTTTACGGATTGTTTGGTAAATCTCCTACACTCAACAGCGACAAATACAATATTTTGAAAGCGCGAAACTGGAAATGCGAAATACAGCCATTGCAGACAGATGCAAATTTTTCTGCCGATTACGACCTGATGAGCGGACTAAAAGAAACGATAGAATTTGAATTATACAAAAAGAATCAATTTATAAAATAAGTTATCACATGATGTTAAAAAATATGTTTGCAGCAATCTGGAAAAGTCTTTTTCCTGTCGAAAAGATAAGTATTATTTATGCAGTTTTTACCGCTTTTTTTATAATTATTTTCGGCGCAAAAGAAAACCATGCCTTGTTGATGATTTCATACCGTATATTGTTTATTGCATTAATACTGTCTTTAAGATTTTTATACAAACATAAGGCTGCAAATACCGTTTGGTTTGTGCGCAATGCAATTCCGCTTGCATTTATTGCATACTGGTATCCCGAAACGTATTTTATGAACGAAAACATATTCGGAAATTTAGACCGATATTTTGTCGTTGCCGATCAATATCTATTTGGTTGTCAGCCAAGTATCGAATTTAGCAAATATTATTCGCAAACATGGATAAACGAAATGATGAACTTCGGATACATATCATATTATTTCATTATCATGGCTGCCGTTTTTATTGCTTTGGCAAAAAGTAAAAAATGTATGGAACACACTGTTTTTATAATATTGTGTTCGTTTTTTATTTATTATCTGACATTTATAATTTTGCCTGTTACTGGTCCTCAATTTCATTTCCAGGCGCCCGACAACGTGATTAACAACGAAGGATTTTTTCGCAATACGCTTGTCGAATTGCAGGAAATAGGCGAAAAACCTACAGGTGCATTTCCAAGTTCGCACGTAGGAATCTGCCTTGTTTGCATGTATTTTATTTTCAAATATTCGCGCAAGATTTTTTACATACTTGTACCTGTCGCTTGCATTTTGATTTGTTCCACCGTTTATCTCAAAGCACATTATTTGATAGATGTAATCGGCGGATTTGTTAGTGCTCCCGTTTATTTTTTTATAAGTAAAAAACTACAGAAATTGAAATTTTTAGAATAACAAAATTTCAAATTTTCATACCATTTTTTATAAATGCAAATTGCCGAATAAAAATACCGTGTTTTACGTACATACAGGCTAAAAGTCGGCAAAACAGGCACAGGTTTTTTATTCGCAATGAGTTATTGCTTAAAATAATCTGAAAATCTATATCAATCCTTTTTTATGTTTTTCGCTAAGAATTTTCAACATGTCATCCGTCATTTTTTCCAAGTCCCAATAAGGATTCCAGCCCCATTCGCTACGGGCGCAGGTGTCGTCGAGTGAATCTGGCCACGAATCGGCAATGGCTTGACGCAGCGGGTCGATATTGTACGTAATTTCAAAATCAGGAATACGTTTTTTTATGGCTTCATAAATTATTTCAGGACAAAAACTCATTGCCGTAACATTAAATGCATTTCGATGAACAAGACGGGTCGGATCAACTTCCATCAGCGTAATTGCAGCGTTGAGAGCATCAGGCATATACATCATGTCCATGTAAGTATTGGCGCTGATGGGACATTCAAATTTTCCTGTTTTTATCGCCGAATAATATATATCAACAGCGTAATCTGTTGTTCCTCCGCCCGGAGGCGTTACGTTTGATATAAGTCCGGGAAAACGCACCGAACGGGTATCTACTCCGAATCTGATAAAATAATAATCACTGAGAAGTTCGCCCGAAACTTTTGTTACTCCATACATTGTACGCGGTTGGCGAATTGTATCTTGCGGCGTTTTATTTTTTGGCGAATTATTGCCGAATACGCCGATAGAACTTGGAGTAAATACGGCGCATTTTTTTTCGCGGGCAACTTCCAAAACGTTGAAAAGCCCGCCAATACCGATAGTCCATGCAAGTTGTGGTTTGGATTCGGCAACAGCCGAAAGCAAAGCAGCAAGATTATAAATGGTATCGATATCATATTTGTCAACTGTTTCGGCAATTTGCTGTGCATTTGTAACATCTACAACAGCCGAAGGACCCGATTCCAGCAGTTTTCCCTGCGGTTTTGCCGAAAGAATGTAGCCTGCAACAATATTTCCCGCATAGCGGTTACGCAGTTCCATTGTGAGTTCCGAACCTATTTGTCCTGTCGAACCTATTATTAAAATATTTTTCATTATCTGTTATTTTGTTTTACGATGCAAAATTACAATTTTTGATAAAATAATATGCAAATTATTAAAATTTTATAGAAAATAAATTGATTTAAAAGATTTTTTCTAACTTTTATTTTCATATCTTATTGAATTTGTGATGTTTTATTCAGGTAATAAATATTGCATCTGTTTGAACCAAATAAAATATTAATTTCGGAAATAGCGCTTTTTTATCATGTTTAAAATCATTCCGACTATTTAAAATCAAAAAAAATCGAATAAAAAAAGAATTTTTTTTTGTGATTTAAAAAAATGTTATAAATTTGCAGTCTCAAAAGGCGGAAATAGCTCAGTTGGTAGAGCATAACCTTGCCAAGGTTAGGGTCGCGAGTTCGAGTCTCGTTTTCCGCTCTAATCCCGAGCAAAATCGGGATTTTCTGTTCTTTGCCTTGGTGGTGGAATTGGTAGACACGCGGGACTTAAAATCCCGTGGGCAGTAATGCCTGTGCGGGTTCAAGTCCCGCCCGAGGTACTGAATAAAAACAAAAAAACCTTGTACTTACAAGGTTTTTTTATTTGTGGCTGTTTGAATTATGTTTCCATATTAATTCTGTCTAATTCCCGAACTGATTACGCCAAATTCCATTTCATTGCGCATTTGACGATAAAAACAAAGTAGCGAAAGATGCTTCGTCAAATGGCGCCTGCATAAATTTTTTGTAAAAAAATTTGCATTATTGTAAAATAATGTTATAACTTTGCGCCTGTAATGTAAATATTGTATGCTTATGAAGTAAA
>JAIRKV010000246.1 GCA_031259935.1 Prevotellaceae bacterium
TCCGGCTATTGCTAAAGCATTAATCAATTGGAGAATTACTTCCAATCAATCCCGTACGTTCAGTTTAATGGAGACATTAGCCATTGCTATCAGCGACAATGCCAACACGTTGGCAGGAGCTATCCGGGCAAAATTGATTGAAGATGGGGAAAAACCAAAGGCAAAACCAATTATCGACGAAACGGTTGGAGCAGAATTGTTTGTAACTTTGCCTTGTGCTGCGTATATTGCAACAGAAATAGAAAGCGCGGATGCTTTAGCAAAAGCCGAAGAAAAATTGGTTGAATTGATAAACGCATTTGATTATGAGAATCAAGTAAAATAATAGATAGGAGAAAATTTCTTGAAAGAAGAAAAACATTTATTCATATCAAAAATTATCAAAACAATATCGTAACTTTGTATCGTAAAAAATAAGTATTATGAAACGTAAACATTTATTAAATTGTGATATAGCTGGATTTACCTATTATGATGGTCCTGTTGTTTTCGGTCAATTGCAAACAGGAACGCCATATTGTATTTAAAAGAATGTGAACAAGAAGTGATTAACGGAGAAGTATAAGAAAATGTAAATAAATATTTACGGAACAGATAAGACAGATGAAATTCAGGGATTTAAATAAATACGTAGAATAATCATTTCATAATAGATCCGAAATTGCTATAAGTCATAAAATTTTATTGATATGGGATTGATTATTCTTTGCAAAATGAATTTTACCGTTCATAATTTATGACGCTTCGTCATCGTTTCGTTTTATGATAAATCTTATTAGAAAGTAACGACTGTCCTCCACCGCTGATTATCGGTTTACTGTTGAATCTTAAATCGTTAAATCATAAATCGCAAATAATTAAACAGTCGTTTTGATGATATATTCATAATTTATATTACTTTTGCAGCAAATTCAGAAATCATTTATGATAAGCAGACGTTTATTGAGAATAAAAGTATTGAAAGTCCTGTTTGCTCATATCAAATCGGGCAATCAATCACAGCTGGCAACTGAAAAAGAATTGGCTTTCAGTATAAACAAAACTTATGATTTATATCATTATGTTTTATTGTTGCTGATTAAAACAGGCGATTATGCTCAAAATCGCATCGACATAGGAAAACATAAATATTTACCTACGGAAGAAGAAAAAAATCCGAATACAAAGTTTGCTGATAATGCTGTAATAAAGCTACTTAGACAAAATAAAAACCTGCAAAATTACGTGCAACAGGAAAAATTAAGCTGGGACGATTCGACAGAACTGATAAAAAAAATATACAACAACATGGTAAATTCCGATTATTTCAGGAATTACATGTCGAATGATAAACGTTCGTTTACCGAAGATAAACAGTTGATATGTAAGATTCTTGAACACGAAATCGAAGACCTTGACTATATCTGTACATTGCTTGAAGAAAAAAATATTTACTGGATCGACGATTTGGGATTTGTTTTGAGTATTGCAGTAAAAACAGTAAAATCATTCAAGGCAAATCAGGATAATTATACGGAATTATTACCGCTGTATCAGGACGAATCCAGTGCAAAATTTGCAATAAGACTGTTACGGCGAGTACTTGCCGATTACGATAAAACCGAAATAATAATAGACGAATACACAAAAAACTGGGATTTGGAACGTCTTGCATTTATGGATACGCTGATTTTGCAAATATTGCTTGCCGAAGTGCGCGAATTTCCCGAAATACCTGTAAACATCAGCATAGACGAATATCTCGAAATTGCAAAATATTTCAGTTCACCCACAAGCAGCGCTTTCGTAAACGGAGTTGCCGATAAAATCATTAATAAGGAAATAAAAGAAAAAAATATAATAAAATACAGCGAAAACATATCAAACGAAAATTAAAATCTTATATAAATAATAATTAAAAAAACAAATAAAATGATGAAATCTTTAATAATTTTATTGGAAGAACAAAGCAATAATAATAATAACGGCACAATGATGCTTCTTATGATGGCTGCAATTTTTGCAGTTATGTATTTTTTAATGATTCGCCCGCAACAAAAAAAACAGAAACAAATTGCACAAATGCGCAATTCGCTGCAAAAAGGCGATAAAATTATCACCGCAGGCGGAATCTACGGAGTAATTGCAGAAATGAAAGAAAATTACGTTTTGGTTGAAATTGACAAAGACGTGAAAATCCGCGTTGACCGTTCTACAATTTTCAAAGATACAAGCGACATACCATCACAAAAATAGACAAAAACATTGTCGGTAGTCCGAAAATATTTGTGCAGTAAACAAATCTTTGTTTTTCTGTTTTTTGTATCGGCTGCATGTACAGGCTGGCTAATGAATAAACTGTCAACCGATTATTTGCGTACAGTGTCTTATCATATCGACTTTTACGACAGCAACGATATACGTAAAATATTCAATGTGGAAACAGACGTAACGGCGCAAATAAACATGAACGGATTTCTTGCAATGCGCTATAATATAACCGAACAAAATATCATAAAAATAGACATTAGCGATAAAATATTATCGAAAACAAAAAATTTCGTTCTGTCGTCTGACATATTTCAAAAATTTTCGGAACAGCTCGGCGACGGCAAAAAACTCATAAGCCTGTCGCCCGATACTGTTTACTTTACCCGCGTCGATTTGCAAAGCAAGCGATTGCCGGTAATTCCAAATTTGCAGCTTACATTTGCAAGCGAATACATGCAAAGCGGAAATACAGTATTGAACCCCGACAGCATTTGGATTACAGCCGAACAGAATATTCCGGATTCGCTTACCGAAATTCAGTGTATCGCTCAAAAACATGAAAATCTCAACAAGTCGATAAGCGGCGTACTGGAAATTGATTTGGATAAACTGAACAATATTTCGGTACAGCAGCAAAAAATACAGTTCAAAGTGAATGTAGAACGCTACAGCGAAGAAAGAGTAACCGTTCCATTACAATTGACCAACAAACCCGACAGTCTGGATGTAATTATTTTTCCGCAGGATATCGAAATAAAATACCGCGCCAACATTACAAATCTTGCAAAAATAAAAGCAAACGATTTCAAACTTGCAGTCGATTTCAACGATTTTGAAAAAAGCATCAGCGGAAATTTGAAAGTGAAAATCGATGCAAAACCTCAATCGGTTTTAAAAGTCGACCTGTATCCCTGTTTTGTTGAAGTGATAGTAAGTAAAAAATAATAACCATGCTGAAAATCGGATTGACAGGCGGAATAGGAAGCGGAAAAACCGTTGTTTCCCAAATATTCAAAAATATCGGTATTCCTGTATTTTGCGCCGACAGCGAAGCAAAAAAAGCATATTACGACAGCGAAGTACGCAAACAGATAATAAATATTTTCGGAGAAAAAATATATATAAACGATACACATATTGACAAACAGCGGCTTGCTTCGGAAATATTCAACGACAAACAACTCCTCGAAAAAGTAAACAGCATCATTCATCCGGCAGTACACAAACAGTTTGAAAACTGGTTTGTCAAACAGAAATCGACATATATAATTCACGAGGCGGCAATTTTGTTCGAAAGCGGATTTGATAAAGTTATGGATAAGATTATTGTTGTAAACGCTCCGCAAGATTTGCGCATAATGCGTGTTATGTATCGCGACAAACAATCGTATCAGCAAGTTATAAAACGCATGGAAAATCAAATGAAAGATGAAGAACGTAATGCCTGCGCCGATTTTATAATTAATAATTACATGAATATTCCTCTTTTACCGCAAATTTTGAAAATACACGAAACTGTCGCCAGTCTAACATGATGAATTTTGT
>JAIRKV010000252.1 GCA_031259935.1 Prevotellaceae bacterium
TCGGGCAAAACGTTTACAGTTGCCAACGTTATCGCACAGTTGAACAGACCTGCGATTGTGCTTAGCCACAACAAAACACTGGCTGCTCAACTTTACGGAGAATTTAAAAACTTTTTTCCGAATAATGCAGTCGAATATTTTGTGTCGTACTACGATTATTATCAGCCTGAAGCCTATTTGCCGATGAGCGATACTTATATTGAAAAAGAATTGCAGATAAATGACGAAATAGACAAATTGCGATTGCGTGCAACATCGGCTTTGCTTTCGGGGCGTCGCGATGTGATTGTGGTTTCGTCGGTTTCGTGTCTGTACGGAATAGGAAATCCCGAAAATTTTTACGCTAATGCAATAAAAATAAAAAAAGGTGGAAAATTAAGCCGCAACAAACTTTTATATTCATTGATAAATGCTCTTTACACGCGCAACGATCTTGATTTGAATAAAGGAAAGTTTCGAGTAAAAGGCGATACTGTTGATATTGCTGTTGCCTACGGTGATTTTGCTTACAGAATTACATTTTTCGGAAACGAAGTCGAACATATCGAATCGCTCGATCTGCTGTCGAACAGGGTTTTCGATACGCCTGAAGAAATAACGGTTTTTCCTGCAAATATTTTTATAATGCCAAAAGAACGCATGCATAAGGCGCTGCTTGAAATCGAAGATGATATGGTAAAACAGGTAAATCATTTTAATGCGCTGGGCAGGGATTTGGAAGCAAAACGTTTGCAAAAGCGGGTTGAAAACGATATTGAAATAATTCGCGAAATCGGATACTGTTCGGGAATCGAGAATTATTCCCGATATTTTGACGGAAGAAAACCCAATACGCGACCATTTTGTCTGTTTGATTATTTTCCCAAAGATTTTATTACCGTTATAGACGAAAGCCATGTTACGCTTCCGCAGATTCATGCAATGTTTGGCGGCGACCGCGCACGCAAAAAAAATCTTGTAGATTACGGTTTTCGGCTTCCGGCGGCAGTTGATAACCGTCCGCTGACGTTTGAAGAATTTGAAAATATTACAGGTCAGATAATTTTTGTAAGCGCAACACCTGCCAATTACGAACTTGAAAAATCGCAGGGAGTAATTGTCGAACAGCTTGTGCGTCCCACAGGTTTGCTTGACCCTGTGATAGATGTGCGACCAACGCAAAATCAAATCGACGACCTTATTGAAGAAATAAATGCAAGGGTTGAACTCGACGAACGCATTTTGGTTACAACGCTTACAAAACGAATGGCTGAGGAACTTACAAACTATTTTGAAAAAATAAATATTCGCTGCCGGTATATTCATTCGGACGTGGAAACTCTCGAACGCGTAGAGATAATGGAAGGTTTGAGACGCGGAATGTTTGATGTGCTGGTTGGCGTTAATTTGCTGCGCGAAGGACTTGACTTGCCCGAAGTTTCGTTAGTTGCAATTCTTGATGCCGATAAGGAAGGATTTTTGCGTTCGGCACGTTCATTAACCCAAACGGCAGGCAGAGCAGCGCGAAATATCAACGGGCGCGTAATAATGTACGCCGACACAGTTACCGATTCAATGCAGCAAACTATTGATGAAACAAACCGCCGGCGCGAACGCCAGCTGACATATAATCGGGAACACGGCATTTTGCCGCAACAGATAAAGAAAAGCAATAAGGGAATTTTTTCAAATAAGCCTTATGAATATGGCGCATATATCGAATCGCAAGCCGAACTTGTTGCCGACCCTGTTGTGGAATACATGAGCAAACCCGAAATACATAATGCCATCGCTCACGCAAAACAGCAAATGGAAGATGCCGCAAAAAAACTCGATTTTAACGAAGCCATTCGCTATCGTGACGAAATGTATGCCCTGCAAAAACTGCTGAACAAAAAATTTGCAAAATCATAAAATATTTGCATGGAAATATTTAGCATATTACACTTCGCAAGGCATGTTTTTGTGTAATTGGAAATTTTAATGCTAACTTTGCACAGTTTTTTAATAAAAATATCCGAAACATGAACAATATTGAATTAAGCGAACAGGAAATATTACGGCGCAATGCGCTTAAAGAACTGGAAGCGCTTGGAATAGATCCCTATCCTGCCGCTTTGTATCAGGTGAATACCGATACAGGGCAGATACGTAAAGAATTTTCACCGGAAAAAGGTAATTTTCAGGATGTCTGCATTGCAGGTCGAATAATGTCGAGACGCATTATGGGCAGCGCTTCGTTTTTTGAAATTCAGGATGAAAAGGGGAAAATTCAAATATACATAAAACGCGATGATATTTGCCCCGACAGCGATAAAACGATGTATAATACCGTTTTCAAACGCCTTATGGATATTGGCGATATCGTAGGGATAAAAGGATTTGTCTTTGTTACGCAAACAGGCGAACTTTCGATTCATACACGCGAAATAACGTTGCTGAGCAAATCGCTTAAAGTATTGCCAATAGTGAAAGAGAAGGACGGACAGGTTTTTGATGCCTTTACCGATGCCGAACAGCGCTATCGCCAGCGATATGTTGATTTGATTGTAAATCCGCATGTGCGCGATACATTTTTGAAACGGACAAAAATAATCAATACACTGCGCGAACTGTTCAACGAACGCGGATACCTTGAAGTAGAAACACCCATTTTGCAGCCAATTCCGGGCGGAGCGGCAGCGCGCCCTTTCATCACTCATCACAATGCTTTGGACATTCCGCTGTATTTGCGAATTGCAAACGAACTGTATTTGAAACGGCTGATAGTAGGCGGATTTAACGGAGTTTATGAATTTGCAAAAGATTTTCGTAACGAAGGCATGGACCGCAGTCATAATCCTGAATTTACGGTGATGGAAATTTATGTTGCATACAAAGATTACTTCTGGATGATGGATTTTACCGAAGAAATGATAGAGCGCGTGGCGATTGCATTACACGGCACAACAAAAGTTCGGGTCGGCGAAAATATCATAGATTTCAAACGCCCGTTCAAACGCATAACAATGCTTGACGCAATAAAGGAACATACGGGATTTGATATTTCGGGAATGAATGAAGAACAGCTGCGGGAAGTATGTGCGAAACTGAACATCGAAATCGACGAAACAATGGGAAAAGGAAAACTGATAGATGAAATTTTCGGCGAAAAATGCGAATCATCATACATTCAGCCCGTATTTATTATGGATTATCCGGTAGAAATGTCGCCGCTTACGAAAATACACCGTTCAAACAAAAATCTTACCGAACGTTTTGAACTTATGGTCAACGGAAAAGAACTGTGCAACGCCTATTCGGAACTTAACGACCCGATAGATCAGTTGAAACGTTTTCAGGATCAGCTTGCCCTTTCGGAAAAAGGCGACGACGAAGCAATGTTTATCGACACTGACTTTATTCGCGCCCTTGAATATGGAATGCCGCCTGCATCCGGCATGGGAATCGGCATCGACCGGCTTGCGATGTTGATGACAAACTCGGCATCCATACAGGATGTGCTGCTTTTTCCGCAAATGCGTCCCGAAAAGAAAACTGCGAAAGATTTGCCCGAAGCATACATGCAGGCAGGAATACCGGCAGAATGGGTAGAAACGCTTCAAAAAATGGGATATGTTACGGTAGAGTCAATTAAAAAATTATCGGCTGCAAAACTTTTTAACGACGCCTGCGGAATGAATAAAAAACACAAACTCGGACTTAAAAATCCAACTCTCGAAGATGTAAAAACATGGGTTAGCTAATCGTTCCTTAAAAATAAAAAATCAGCAATAATACGAGAAATAAGCACGTCATCCTATGTTTGCAGAAAAAAACGGAATGATTAAATTTGCATCAATAAAAATAAAAATGAAAATAAACCAAATAATAATAAACGACAGAAAAAAGGGAAGGAAAAAAATT
>JAIRKV010000069.1 GCA_031259935.1 Prevotellaceae bacterium
AGCGGTTAATTTTCTATTTTGATAATTTTGTTTACCTTTACTGAAAATATTTAACATGGAAATATATGAAAAACAAAAAACTCACATATACGGAAGCAATAGCCGAAATTAAATCTATAATTGAAAAAATAGAAAATTCGGAATTAAATGTGGATGCGCTCAATAAAGATGTTGAACGTGCTGTCGAACTTATAAAATTTTGCAAGTCGAAATTGTATGCGACCGAAAAAAATATAGATAAAATACTTGATGACACAGAAGAAGTAAACTGAAAAAACACATGCTGAAATCATTAAAAAAAACTGATATATATATAATTTATTTTACTGCGGCAGCCATTATTTTGTCGGGTTTTTTAAGATTGACCGGCTTCAATTACAGCAATTATTTTTTTAATTTTGCATTATTGCCTTACGTTGTAACGCGAGGTTTGTATTATCTGACAGTTTGGCGAAAAAGCAATGAAAAATTAAATGCCAACGCGAAAAACAGACTTTATGTTTATATCGCAGTGTTTATAACGGTTTTGTTGAGCGTGCTTGACTTTTTCAGCGCCGATTTTTTTGTGATATTCCTCATTATGGTTGATTTTTTACTGCTGCAAAACAAAGAAGAAAATAACGAATAAAAATATGAATATGAACAATATCGAAAAACTGCGCAGTTATATGCGTAAAGAAAAAATTGATGCTTTTATAATTCCGGGCAACGACCCGCATTTTAGCGAATATGTTGCAGATTACTGGAAATGCCGCGAATGGATAAGCGGATTTACAGGTTCGGCGGCAACTGTTGCGGTTACGTGTAACAAAGCCGCATTGTGGACTGATTCGCGCTATTTTCTGCAAGCCGAAAATCAACTTGAAGGAAGCGGAATAGAACTCAAAAAAATCGGTTTGGATGAAACCGAAACAATAACCGAATGGTTGCACAGTAATCTCAATGCAAATGCAAAAACAGGAATTGATGAAAAACTGTTTTCAATAATCGAGTATGAAGATTTACAAAATCAACTGCTTCCGCTGAAGCTCGTTTCTGTGTCAGACCCTTTTGTCGAAATTTGGGAAAATCGTCCGGAAATGCCGCAAAATAAAGCATTTTTGCTCAACAAAAAATTCTGTGGGAAAACTTCGACCGAAAAATTGAAAGACATTGAAACGGCTTTTGGCAACACAAAAGATACGGTTTATATAATCTCGGCGCTGGATGAAATTGCATGGCTTTTCAATTTGCGCGGCAGCGACATCGATTATAATCCTGTCGCTATCGCTTATGCAATAATTGATTTTCCAAATCTTCATCTTTTTATTGATACAAAAAAAATATCTTCCGACGATATGAAAACTTTAACCGCAAACAATGTTCAATTACATGAATATAACGATTTTATAAAATTTCCTGAATTTATCGACAATAAAAAAACAGTAACAATAAATCGAAAAAAAACCAGCATTTATGTTTATAATATTTTGAAAAAAAATAATCTGAAAACAAAAATCGAAACTAATGTAAACGGAATTATATCATCGTTGAAATCAATAAAAAACAAAACTGAAATTTCGGGATTTCGTCATGCCATGATTGCCGATGGAATTGCCTTGACAAAGTTTTTTATCTGGCTTGAACAGAATATCGGAAAAACGAAAATTACCGAACTTGACGTATCTGCAAAATTGCATGAATTTAGAGCAAAAAACAAATTGTTTGCAGGCGAAAGTTTTGAAACCATTTCCGCATACGCCGAACACGGCGCAATTGTGCATTACGAGCCAACCGAAGAAACTGATATCGAAATCAAAAAGCAAAGTTTTTTGCTTATCGATTCGGGAGCACAATATTTGAACGGAACGACAGACATAACACGAACATTGCATTTGGGCAAGCCTTCAGCCGCCGAAAAAACTGATTATACTCTTGTACTGAAAGGAAATCTTGCATTAAGCATGGCTAAATTTCCCAAAGGTACGCGCGGTACGCAACTTGATATGCTTGCACGTCAACCTTTATGCGCAAACGGAAAAAATTACAGACACGGCACAGGACATGGAATCGGTCATTTTCTTAATGTTCACGAAGGTCCGCAAAGCATAAGAATGAACGAAAATCCTGTTGTGCTTGAATATGGAATGATTACTTCAAACGAACCGGGAATTTACATTACAGGCAAATACGGAATAAGAATTGAAAATCTGATATTGTGCAAGCCATACAAAACAACCGATTTTGGCGAGTTTATGCAGTTTGAAACAATATCGCTCGCTCCAATCGACACAAAAGCGCTTGATAAAAAATTGCTGACCCGCGATGAAATAAACACACTGAACCGGTATCACGAAATGACTTACAAAAAACTGTCGCCGCATTTAAATGCACAGGAAAAAAAATGGCTGAAAAAGAAAACCCAAAAGATATAAAATCATCATATTTATAAAGTCGGTAGAAAAAATAATAATGCCGGTATCAACTGAATAAACAGTTTATCCTTAATTAGTCGCTCCTTAAAAATAAAAAAAATCAGCAATAATACAACATTATTTCTATCAGTTTTGTTTTGACATAAAAGCAAGCAGCACGTCATTGCGAGCGAAGCGAAGCAACCGAAGCGTAGCGGAGCTCAACGGAGTTAATCCAGATTTGTGCTTTGTTGTGTTCTTTCTGGATTGCTTCGTCGCTGCGCTCCTCGCAATGACGAACAAAAGAAGAAAAAACCTGTTCCTGTTTTGCCGACCTTTAGCATGTATATATGTAAAACACGGTATTTTTATTCGATAATTTACATTTATAAATGTTTATAATAAATGATTTCACCACTTATTAAGGAGCGACTAATAAACCTGTGAATCATTTGCTATTTTATCGCAGCCGTACGTTGGCGATAAACAGAATATTCATTGGACGCAGTTTGTAACTGTATGACATGTAATACAAATCGGTGTATAATGAATACGAATATTCGCGCGTATCGAAAATATTGTTCCAGTTCAATGAAAGTTCAAATCTTGGCGAAATTCTGTAGCGTACTACCGCATCCATCAAAAACATGTTTACATGCTGATTTGCGCTTACCTGATTGCGCAAATGCTCGCCGATAATCATCAAGTTGATTTTTTTCGTAACAGGAATATAATAGGTAAAATTCTGTTTCAAATTGCGCATGAAAGGCTGTTCGATATTTTGAATGGTGGAACGCACAGCCGAAATCGAAATCGAATAATTAAGCATCTGGTCGGCAAAAGTTTCGATTTCAAAACTCGGATTAAACGAAAACGAAAAGTTTGAAAACGGCATAAGCATGGCGTTTTGTATTTGCTGCGACCTGCTCTTCGATATGCTCCAGTTCAGTTTTGCGCTGCAGCGCTGCCAGTCGAAAATTTTCGATACATATCCGCTGACGCTTATGCTTTGCGCCTTATTTTTACCTTCAATAATTTTATTTGTGATTTGCGCTCCGTTTATTGTCTGTTCGGCTGTATTGCTGCTCGTAATGTTGCTGTACGATATGGTTGTGTAGGAAAAAATTGCCTTTATCGGATTTTTATAATTAATTCCGAATGTGGCTGCCGCCCTGTCGCTGCGGGGAAAAGCGCCATCGAAAACATATTGCGTGCGATAATTTTTCATCACTCCCGACACTGCATCGTAAATCGAGCCTAAATCTGTTGATAAACCGCTGCTTGCATGCAATTCCCAAAAATAACCAATAGAATAAGTAAGCCGCAGCGATGGTTCAAAAACTAATCCTGAAAAATCGTCAATATTATCCGAACCTGAAATGTTTATATATGATAAAGGTAATTGAGCGCCTGTTCGCCACCGTCCGCCCTGATACGACAGCGAAGGGATGAAACCGGCAGCATGTTTGTTGCGGCGAAAAACTTGGCTGCCTGTGTTGTAGTTGTCAATTTTGAAATCGTAGCCTGCCGTATAGTTTATGTTTACTTTTTTTATCTTATGTCCAAAAGCCAGAGTGTTGTCGCTTGTAAAAGTTTTTATGTCGGCAGTTTGTGAAAAATCGACAATATTGCCAGTCGGCGCCGAAATGTCGCTGCGCAGTTCCTGCGGTTGCGATTTGAACTTGTTGTTTGATGTGAAATGATAAGTTCGTTTTTGGGCGGTGCGGGCTATTATCTTGAATTCATCTCCAACTTCAAATCCAGGCAAACGAAGTCGTTGCCGTATCGTATCTGCGTTTTGTATTGAAGAGTTTATTTTTTGCCAGTTGGCTTCGGTGCTCAGTTTGTTTTCGAGAAACAGTCTGGGGTCGTTTCCTGTATATGTAAGATTGCCGCTCAGTTTGTTTTCGTAACTGTTTACGTTATATCTTTCCGAATAAGTATAAACGCTGTCGGCGCCAAGATAGTATTTTGTGGTTTGATTGCTTTCCTGTTCCGTTTCTTCGTTTCTATAATCTATATTAAACCTTACATTTGATTCTTTTCCTGTTTTCCAAAGATTATTGATGCTGAAAGCATGACTGCGGTTGAAAAAACTTCGCTTTTTGTCGAGATTTGGAGATGATATGAAAGGCGAATAAAATGCTCCTGTATTTGTTTCGGTAAACATGATAATCTGTATAGATGCAAAGTTGTTGTAAATTTTCACATCCTGTCCGATATTGTTCGATTTATATGTAACGTAAGTCTGAATGTCGGGGCTGAAACGCATAGCCGAAAATTCGGCTCGCCACAGCAGCGGCGACATGCCCAAGCCTGCCGTAAATCCATTTCCTGTCCATTTGCCTTTGGCTTTGTCGGTAAGTTTTATGTTCATTGCCGCCCGGTCGCTGAAACTTATATCCTGCAAGGCGCGCACGGGCTGATGATTTTCAAGCACTTCAACGGTTTTCACATCTTCCACAGGCAAATTTTTTGAAACTTCGCCGTAGCGTCCGTCCATCAGGTTTTGATTTTCAACATAAAATCGGTTTATGGGCGTACCCTGATATTTTATGCCGCCTGTTTCTTTGTTTACTTCAATGCCGGGCATTCGGTCGAGAATATCAACAAGCACGCGGTCTTTTTCGCGGGTAAACTGCCCTGCACTGTACGAAATGGTATCGCCAACTGTACGTATTTTTGGCGCTGTGATGCGTGATTCTTTCAGCACAAACTCTTTTTCGGCAAGCAAAAAATTGTTGACCTGCGACTGAGGCGCTATCCGTATTATTTGCTCGGCATAGCCCAGATAAGCCACGCGCAGATGGAGCGAGTCGCTTTGCTCGTCGATTTTTATTGAATATGCGCCGCGACTGTCGCAAATTGACCATGCTGTTATATTGTCGTTACCTTTTTGATGCAAAGTAACGCTTGCTCCGCTCAGCAGTTCGCCGGTACGGGCGTTTCGGACAACGCCGCTAAAAGTTATCTGTGCATTTGTATTAATG
>JAIRKV010000082.1 GCA_031259935.1 Prevotellaceae bacterium
CAAATAGTTATCAACAATAAACCATCTAAATTGTTAACAACTGCTGATTTCTGCAACTTTTAATGCGTTGACCATGACATGGGTGTATAATGTAAAAAATGGGTTTTTAGAAGTTCCCAAAAATTAAAAGTAAAATGTGTAATTGTTTTGGAAAACAGCCGATGTTTATTTGCCTGTATAAATGCAAATCTGCAATAAACAGTACAGATAAAAAATACTTGCACTGTTTTTTACCGTCTTTTTTAGAATAACACTTGTACTTTGCAAAATTTATCTCGCTTTTATATTTCGTTTTTTACGAATAAAAAAAGAGGAACTCCGAAGCAATCCGGTTCAAATGACATTTAAAGATTTAAATATTTAAAGAATACGGAACCATTTTCTATCGCTGTCAAATTTTGCAATTTGAAAGTCTGTTTTTTTTGACGGCAAATTTCTGCTTTTTTCATAATACTTCAAAAAAAGATTTAGCCAATTTTTATTTTATGGCATAATTTCGATTTTTTATGTATATTTGTCGCATATTAATCAAATAATAACTTTATTCAGATGAAAATTTTAGTATTAAACTGCGGCAGTTCTTCAATAAAATATCAGGTTTTTGATATGACCGAAGCAGATGACAAAAACCGTATTTTAGCAAAAGGCATTGTTGAACGCATAGGTTTACAGACAGGTAAAATCGTTCATAAGCCCGCAGGACGAGAAAATACGGAATTTAACGAACCTGTACAAAATCATGTTACAGGCATCAACAGAATTCTTGATTTGCTTGTATCCGCTGAACATGGAATAATGCAAAACCTCAGCGAAATTTCGGCTGTAGGACATCGCGTAGTGCATGGCGGCGAACATTTTACGGCAAGCATGCTAATTGACCAGAACGTAGAACAGAAAATAGAAGAATATATAGAACTCGCACCCTTGCACAATCCTGCAAATCTTATCGGAATACAAGCCATCCGTCAAATTCTTCCCAATGTTTCGCAGGTTGCCTGTTTTGATACATCGTTTCATCAAACAATGCCGCCACATTCATTTTTATATGCATTGCCATACGAGTATTATTCGAAACAGAAAATACGCCGTTACGGATTTCACGGGATGAGCCATCAGTTTGTAGCAAGCAAATCATGCAAAAAACTTGGACGCAATATGGAAAACACAAAAATAATTACCTGTCATTTAGGCAACGGCTCGTCGATAACTGCAATCGATAAAGGCAAATCGGTTGATACCACAATGGGATTTACGCCGCTCGAAGGACTGATGATGGGAACGCGTTGCGGAGATATTGATGCAGGAATTATTTTATATCTTTTACAATCTAAAAATGTCGGTATTGAACAAATAAACAGTCTTTTGAATAAAGAAAGCGGCTTGTATGGAATATCAGGCGTTTCGTCTGATATGCGCGACCTTTGGAATGCTGCCGATAATGGAAACAAACAGGCAAAACTCGCTCTCGACATGTTTATGTACAGAGTTTTGAAATACATAGGAGCCTACGCCGCCGCAATGAACGGAGTAGATATTATTGTATTTACGGGAGGAATAGGCGAAAATGATTTCAATGTTCGCGAAATTATATCAAAAAAACTCGAATATCTCGGAGTGGATTTCGACAGTAAAACAAATTACATGCTGCGAGGAGTTGATTTTGAAATTATAACAAAACCCGATTCAAAGGTAAAGGTTGTTGTGGCTTCTACCGACGAAGAACTGGTAATAGCAACAGATACAATGAGATTAACAAATTCAAATAAATAAAATAATGATAACAAAACTGACGCAAATAAACGATGCAGTAAAAGCAAAAGGCAAAAAAATGCTTGTAGCCGCCTACGCCAACGACTCTCACACAATCGAAGCAACAGGCATTGCCGTTGATGCAGGAATAATTAATGCCACTCTGGTTGGCGATGTCGAAATTATTAAAAAAGTATGCGCCGCCGAAAATATAGATGTAAACAAATACACTCTTGTACACGAAAGCGACGAAACCCTGGCTGTAGCACTTGCCGTAAACCTTATAAATCAAGGTAAAGGCGACATCTTGATGAAAGGATTATGCTCGACCGACAAATACATGCGCGCAATTTTGAACAAAGAAAACGGTTTGATGCCGGCCGGAAAAGCAATATTATCGCACGTTTCGGTATTCGAAATTCCGACATATAAAAAACTTTTGATAACGAGCGATGTGGCAGTAATTCCTGCTCCCGATTTGAATCAAAAAATTGCAATTACAAACTATTGCATCAATGTTGCACGCACACTCGGAATTGAAAAACCAAAAGTTGCACTTGTTGCCGCTACCGAACAAATGATGCCCGGAATGCAAGCCTGCGTTGATGCCGCGATCATTGCAAAAATGAGCGACAGAAATCAAATTAAAAACGCCATTGTAGATGGACCGCTCGGTTTGGATGTGGCTATCGACAGAGAAAGCGTAGCAATTAAAAAAGTTACTGGCGAAGTTGCAGGCGATGCCGACTGTTTGATTTGGCCAAACATTGAAACAGGAAATGTTTTTTACAAAACATCAACAAAATTTGCAAATGCCGAACTTGCTGCTATCGTTACAGGTGCAAAAGTTCCCTGAGTACTTTCGTCTCGAGGCGACAGCGCCCAAACCAAAGCATACTCTATTGCTCTGGCTGCATTAATGGTAAAATGATTTATTATGTTAAATGAACTTAAATATGCGGTTGATTTTTACATTTTATATAAATAAATTTATAATTTTGCATAAAATTATTGTTCAAATTTTAAAATAAAAACACACAAAACTAAAAAATAAATGATATGAATAAAAAAGTAAAAAATTTAATGGCTCTAACGAGCCTGTTGGTTGCAACTGCAACAATATCATGCAGCAGCGACAATAATGATGGCAACAATCAGGACATAATCAATGCCAAATGGATAATTACAAATCCAGGCAGCGCTTATGCATCTTTTGAATTTACTCCGGATGGACATTACGTTGTAATAGAAAATGAAACACCGACAGCAACTGAAAACAGTATTGCAGGAAAGGCAAAAAGTTCGTTTTTACAAAAAAACAACATGTTAGCAACTAAAAAAATGTCTGCAACTTCGTCAAGTACAGAATCAAATCTTTCGCCCATACATTATGGAACATACACAAAAAACGGAAATATAATAACACTGTCGGGATTTGGCGTTCTTACCATTATCTCGATTACGGCAGAACAGTTTACTTTTTCGTTTACATTAACAGCAAACGGCGAAACGGGCGAATATACGGCAAATTTGTCTGCGCCTCCGATATCCGAATCTGCCCGTACCAAACTGCTGTGCAGAGCTTGGAAA